>CANGMH010000055.1 GCA_947454005.1 Verrucomicrobiota bacterium | reverse complement strand
GCGCCAATGACTGGATGGCGCGGCAGGCGAGGCGGGTGCTCGCGGACCGCGCCCGTCGCGGCTCGCCGTTGAACGACGCCCGCGCCGCGCTGCTAAGGTCGGCGAAGGACGACGGGAGCGAAGTCATCCGGCTCCGGGCGCTGTGGTCGCTCCAGGTGTCGGGCGGTGTGGATGACGGCCTGTTGCGAGCGAAACTGAAGGGTTCCGAATCCGAGCGCGCCTGGGCCATCCGCCTGATGGAGGACGCATCCCACGCCGACCCCGGGGCAGGGGAAAGATTCCTGCGCTTCGCCGAGAAGGAACTTCCCCGCCTCGCTTCCTCCGAGAAGTCCGCGCTGGTCCGGGTGACGATCGCCTCGTTGCTCCAGAAGCTGCCGCTCGCCCAGCGTCCGGCGCTCGCCCAGGCGCTGCTCTCGCATGCCGAGGATGCCGAGGACCACAACCTGCCGTTGATGGTCTGGTACGGGATCGAACCGTTGGCCACGAACGATGCGCGCTTCGTCGATCTCGTGGCCGCGGCCCGCATCCCGCGCGTGCAGCGGCTCGCCGCCCGTCGGCTGGCGGAAGACATCGATGCGGCACCCCGACGCGTCGATTCCCTGCTCGCGGCCGTCGCGGATGGCTCCTCGGGTGCTTCGCGCCAAGCGGTCCTCACCGGGCTCGCGGACGGCTTCGCCGGCCGTCGCCAGGTCGCGAAGCCTGCGTCGTGGGACGCGGTCGGTTCCCGGCTCGCCGAGGGAGCGGATGAGTCCCTGAAGGACCGCATCCGCGACCTGAGCGCGTTGTTCGGCGACGGCCGGGCGCTGGTCCGGACCAAGGAAGTCGCACTGGACAAGGATGCGGCCCTGCCGCGTCGCCGCGCCGCGTTGCGGTCGTTGATCGACGCCCGTGCCGACGGCTTCCGCGCCGTGTGCGAGCAATTGATGGCGGTGCGCGATCTGTCCGCCGTGGCCGCGAGCGGGCTGGCGTTGTTCGACGACCTCGCCGTGGCCGACCGGCTCCTCGCCGAGTGGCCGGATCTCGGCGGCGCCGAGAAACCTCCGGTGCTGAACGTGCTCCTCTCGCGTCCCGCGTGGACGATGAAGCTGCTCGACGCGATCGCCGCCGGCAAAGTCCGGCGGACCGAGCTCGGCGTCGCGCAGGCCCGGCAGATCCGCTCGCTCCGCGACGACGCGTTGACGCAGCGGCTCACCGACACCTGGGGCGCGATCCAGGACACCGATGAAGCAACCAAGCGGGCCGCGATCCAGAGCTGGCGGCAGAAGCTGGGGCCCGAGGCGGTGAAGCGGGCGGATCCCGCCGAAGGACGGAAGCTCTACATGCAGTCCTGCGGCGCGTGCCACCTGCTCTACGGCGCGGGCGGCACCATCGGTCCCGACCTCACCGGGTCCGGTCGGCAGAACCTGGAATATCTATTGGAGAACATCCTGTTCCCCAGCGCGATCGTGGCGCCCGAGTTCCGCCAGACGACGCTGACGCTCAAGGACGGCCGGTCGCTGAGCGGTGTCATCCGCAGCCGGAACAACCAAGCGGTGGTCATCCAGATGATCGGCGAGACGGCCACCGTCGGACTGTCCGACATCGCGCAGCAGGAGACGTCGCCGTTGTCGCTGATGCCCGAAGGATTGCTCGACGCGTTGACCGGAGCGCAAGCATTGGACTTGTTTGCCTATCTCATGAGCAGTTCCCCGCCGGCCGGCCGATGAGCGGCCGATGAAGAGGCATTCGTACTTTGTCATGGACCGACCTGTGCCACGGCCAGCACGGGCCTGGTTTGTGGTCCATCCTACGCGACGGTCCACGTCGCATGAGCCGCGCCGGAGTCCGAGGTGATCGCGACGAACCTGCTCGTTGGAGATGTGCAGACATCGCCGGTCGTTGCGCCCGGACACATCTTCATCACCGCGGAGGAGAACCCCTTCGGCTTCGATCGCGACCACTGACACGGCGAAAGGCCTCCTGTATCCGTTGGGAACCTGGATCCATGAGCAGAATGTCCCCAGCCCCGTTCGTGGTCGCGGCGATGAAGAAGATCGCCCTCGGCTTCGTGCTCTTGTCGGCCGCGTTCTTCCTCGCGGACCCCGTCCGGTCGCAGATACCGCGGCCGACCGACGCGCCCAAGGCGCTGACGCCGGAGCATAGCGCGGCGGCGTTCCGGCTGCCCGAAGGTTTCCGCATGGAGGTCGTCGCGAGCGAGCCGCTCATCGCGTCGCCGTCGGCGGTGTGCTGGGACGAACGCGGGCGGATGTTCGTCAGCGAACTGCACGGCTACAACCTCGCGGGACAGCTCGATATCGAGGAGCTCAACAAGACCGGCCGGCTCGACACCGAGGTGCGCCGCGTGCAAGCGGACGAGAGATTCCAACGCGCTGCGAAGGCCGGCACCTACGGCGTGGTGAAGCAGCTGCGCGACACGGACGGCGACGGCCGCATGGACGTGGCCGAAGTTTGGGCCAAGGACCTTCCGCCCGCCTACGGCCTCGTGCCCGCGCGCGGTGGCATCATCGTGGCGTGCGCGCCGGACATCGTGTTCCTCGCCGACCGCGACGGCGACGGCGTGGCCGAGGTGCGCGAGGTCCTGTTCACGGGCTTTCCCACCGGCGAACTGGAGCGCGGCATCAACGCACCGCAACGGGGCGCGGACGGTTGGATCTATCTCGGGCGCGGCTGGGGCGGCGGCAAGATCACCGGCCCGCATCTGCCCGCTCCGGTGCGGTTGCCCGGCACGGATTTCCGCATCCGCGACGATGGCAGCGCGATCGAACCCGTCACCGGCAACACGCACACCTTCGGCTTCGCGATGACCGAGGCGGGCGACCGCTTCACCGTCACCACCACGGTTCCCGGCATCTTCATCGCGCCGCTGCCGTGGCGTTATCTCGCGCGCAATCCCGACGCGGCCACGCCGTCGCTCGAAGCCGCCACCGGCGACCGCCACGCCTACTCGGTCTCCAAGCCGCATCCGTGGCGGCAGAAGCGCGCCGACGACCCGGCCTACTTCAAGTACTACAACTCGCGCTACGGCGCCGCGGAGAGCGAGGCGGACGGCTGGTTCACCTCCGCCTGCGGGCCGATGATCTACCAGGACCACGTGCTGCCGGGCTTGCACGGCCGTTATCTTGTCTGCGAACCCGCGGGCAATCTCATCCATCGCGCGCTCATCGAGGCGGACGGTCCCGCCTTGAAGCTCCGGCGCGAACCGGGCGAGGAGAGGTCCGAGCTCGCCGCGTCCAGCGACCCGTGGAGCCATCCGATGAACCTCGCGCACGGACCGGACGGCTCGGTCTGGGTCACCGACTACTACCGCGAGATCATCGAGGACTACTCGGCCATCCCGCGCCATCTCCAGCAGCAATACGGCGTCTACGCCGGCCACGACCGCGGCCGCATCTACCGGCTCACCCACCGCGACGCGAAGCCCGCGCCCTCGGCGGACATGAGCAGGCTCGACGCGAAGGCGCTCGTCCGCGAATGCGCCGGCCCGCTGTTCTGGCGGCGACAGACGGCGCAACGGCTGCTCGTCGAACGGGGAGGACGGTCCGCCGTCCCGGCGCTGCGGGCGCTGCTCGCCGACCGTCGGGCCGGATCCTCCACCGTCATCACCGCGCTCCGCACGCTCGACCAACTCGGCGCGCTCGCGCCCGCCGATGTGCGGCCGTTCATCGGCCACGCCGACGCCGGCGTCCGCATCCACGCGCTGCAGCTCGCCGACCGCTGGTTCGACCAGGACAAAGGCCGTCCTTTGCTCGACGCCGCGCTGGCCGCTGCGGTCGCGGAGCGGGATCCCCGCGTGCAGATCCAGTCCGCCTTGAGCCTTGGCGAGACGCGCGACCCGCGCGCCTTCGCCCGGCTCGCGTCGTTCGCCCGTGACCGGCTCGTCGTCCGCTGGATGGACGCGGCGGTGTTGTCGTCCCTCCACGGACGCGGCCCTGAGATGCTCGCGGAACTGTCGCGCGAACCCGGCGGCGCCGCTCCGTTCTTCGCGCCGCTCGCGCGATCCATCGCCGCGCGACGCGATGAAGCCGATCTCTCGCGCGCGATCACACTGGCCGCCGCCGCGAGACCGGACATCCGGGCCGCCGTGCTCGACGGCCTTGCCCAAGGCCGCAAGAAAGCGCCGCGAAAGCCGCTCGCCGACCGGTCCGCGCGCACGGCTCTCGCCGCGGCGGCCGCCAGTCCGGATGGATCGGTCCGCAAGGCCGCGCGTGCGCTCGAGGACACCTTCATCGCCACCGTCGCGGACGATGCGGCGCTCGTGCCCGACGGCACGTTGCCGCCCGCCGAGACCATCAGCGACGAGACCTTCCGCAGATATGTCGCCGCGCTGTCCGGCCCGCGCGACCTCAAGCGCGGCCACGAGTTGTTCGTCCAGGCCTGCGCGCCGTGCCATCGCATCGGGACGGAAGGCCACGAGGTCGGGCCCGATCTGCTCGGCCAGCTCGGCATGGCGGAAGAATCGCTGCTGAAGGATGTGCTCATGCCCAACGAACGCATCCGGCCCGGCTACGAGACGACCCTGGTGCAGATGGGCGATGGCAGCGCCGTCACCGGCATCCTGAAGGACGACGGCGCGACGAGCCTCACGCTGGCGTTGCCGAACGGCGTCGAGCAGGTGCTGCTGCGCAAGGACGTCACCGGTGTCCGGCGGATCGCGACCTCGCTGATGCCGTCCTTCGCCGAGAGCTTCGCACCCGCCGATGTGGCGAACGTGCTGGCCTGGCTGCGGAGCCATCTGGGTGCGGCCGCGCGCAAGGACCGACCATAGACGCGGCCGGGCCCTTCGCGGGATCGTGGTTCGCGGAGTTGGTCGCGTTCAGGTTGCCGCTGGGACCGGGACGCAGCTTCGTGATGCCCAGTCGGTCCATCATCTTCTGGTGGTCTTGCTGCGCGGTCCATCGGAGCGGCGCGGTCCGGGCCGATCTGGGGTCCTGCGCTGAAAGGTCGACCATCGAGAGGATCGCCATGAAACCGGTGAAAAGGAAACGGCCGAAGCCGGGGGAAGAGCGATCGGGGGATCTCATCGTTCGTGGAGGTGACCCCGGGGCGGCGGGACCGTCACGCCTCGGCAACCGAGGCGTGACTCGCGGGCCAGGATCCGGGAACCTCGGCCCGTACCCTATGAAAACTCCCGTGCTCTCTGCCGGTCGCCTCCTCCGTGGCGCGGCCTTGGCGTTGTGCCTGACCCTGTCGGCCGCGCCGGCGTCGGCCCAGACGAAGTCCGTCCGTACTTCGCCTCCGCTCCAAGAAGCCGCTCCCGCGCGCGTCGGCGTCTCGGCGGAGCGCTTGGCCCGCATCGACGCGATGTGCGCGGACGCGATCCGCGAGAACCGCATCCCCGGCGTGGTGGCGCTCGTGGCGCGGCATGGGAAGATCGTCTATCACAAGGCGTTCGGGATGGCCGACAACGAGGCCGGCCGCCGATTGAAGCGCGACGACATCTTCCGCATCGCCTCGCAGTCGAAGGCCATCACTTCCACCGCGGTGATGATGCTCTGGGAGGAGGGCCGCTTCCGGCTCGACGACCCGGTGTCGAACTGGATCCCCGGGTTCAAGGACGCCCAGGTACTCACGAATTATAACGAGGCCGACGGCACCTGGACCGGTGAACCGGTCAAGCGCGCCATCACCATCCGCCATCTGCTCACCCACACCTCGGGTCTCGGCTACGGCGTGATCGACGGCGATGCGCGCTTCAAGAAGCTCTACGCCAAGGCCGGCGTCGTGGACCTGTTCACCACCGAGCCGGTCACCATCGGCGAGAGCGTGGAACGGCTGGCGAAGCTCCCGCTGCACCATCATCCCGGGGAAAAGTTCACCTACAGCGAAGGGCTCGACGTTCTCGGCCGTTTCATCGAGATCGTCTCCGGGATGCCCTTCGATGTGTTCCTGCAGAAGCGCCTGTTCGGTCCGCTCGGCATGAAGGACACCGGCTTCTACCTGCCCGCGGAGAAGGCCGGCCGGCTCGTCGCCGTGCAGAAACCCGAGGGCAGCCGATGGGTCCGCTATCCGGTGACCTTCTACGATCCTGATTATCCGATCAAAGGCGCGAAGTCGTTCTTCTCCGGCGGCGCCGGCCTGTGCAGCACCGCGAAGGACTACGCCACCTTCCTCCAGATGTATCTGAACGGCGGCGAACTCGGAGGCGTGCGGATCCTCAGCCGCACCACGGTGGACACCGTCCTGCGCGAGCAGGTCGGCCGCGATCTGTTCGGCGGAGGCGACAAGCATTACGGGCTCGCCTTCGGCGTCGTGACCGAGAAGGGCCAGGGCAAGGGCGGCGAAGGCAGCGCCGGCACCTTCGATTGGGGCGGCTACTTCAACACCCAATACTTCGCCGACCCGAAGGAGCAGCTCATCGGCGTGCTCATGAAGCAGACCCAGGGCGGCGACGACAACACCGGCTGGAAGTTCCGCCAGCTCGTCGGGCAATCGGTGGATGATTGACGGGCATGCGGGGCACGCCAGATCGTCGGTCGCCACCCGCGGGGAGCGGCTTGCTCTCAGCAGACTTCCCCGCATCGCGCCGGGAAACCCGGCGTTGACCCGTGGCGGCCCGGGCGGGAGCGTCCCAACATGAATCCTCCGACGCCCCCGCCCGGCGAGCTCTCGCGGCGCGACGCGCTCAAGGCGGCGACCGCGGCCGTCGCCGGCCTCTCCGCGGGCGCGGTCCCGGCGCTCGCGCAGTTGCCGCCGGCGATGGCCGAACCGGACTTCAAGGTCCGCAACCGGCGCATCCGCCAGTCCATCATGGGCTGGACGTTCGACCCGATGCCCGTCCCCGAGTTGGCGCGGCTGTGCAAGGACATCGGGCTCGTGGCGATAGAGGGTGTCGGCCGGGAGCATTACCCGATGATCCGCGAGCTCGGACTGGAGATCTCGCTCGTGGGCAGCCACGGCTTCGCGAAGGGACCGTGCAACCGGGCCTATCACGCGGAGGTGATCGCCGCCTTGCGCGAGGGGATCGATGTCGCGGTCAAGGCCAGGTGCGGCAAGGTGATCACCTTCACCGGCATGAAGGCGGCGGGCTTGGGCGAAGCCGAGATGGCCGACAACTGCGTGGCCGCGTGGAAGCAGGTCATCGGCTATGCGGAGGAGAAGCAGGTCACGCTCTGCCTCGAGCACCTGAACAGCCGAGACGGCACGCATCCGATGAAGGGCCATCCTGGCTACTTCGGCGACCATGTGGATTTCTGCGCGGAGCTGGTGAAGCGCGTCGGCTCGCCCCGCTTCAAGCTGCTCTTCGACATCTACCACGTCGCGATCATGGACGGCGACGTGATCCGTCGGCTGCGCCAGCACCGCGACATCATCGGGCACGTCCACACCGCCGGCGTGCCCGGTCGGGGCGAGTTGGACGACACCCAGGAGGTGAACTACCCGGCGGTGATGCGCGCGCTTTTGGAGACCGGCTACAACGGGTTCGTGGCGCAGGAGTTCATCCCCACCTGGCCGGACAAGGCGCTCGCGCTGCGGCACGCGGCGAAGGTCTGCGACGTGTGAGCCGGGACGTCCCATCCTGCGCCGGCGGACCTTGCGCATCATGAAGCTGATACTCGGCCGGATCTCATCCGCTTCCCGCGTCTGCGCGTTCTGGGTCGTCGGGGCGTTGTTGCTCGTCCGGGACGAAGGCCCGGCCGCCGCGTCCGAGACGCCGGCGGGGCTGGTTCCGCTCCACCGCGCGCCGACGGCGGAGGTCGGGCCGCCCTTCGTGGTCGGGTCACCGGCCGGGTCGGCGGTGGCATTCCGCGCGGTGGCCGCGGGCGATTGGCGGCCTGGGTTGGTTCCGCTGTTCACGGTGGAGAAGGAAGGCCGCCACGAGCTGCGCCGGTTGCCCGGCCGGGGACAGGAGAACTTCTCCGAGCCGCTGTTCTTCGCGCTGCCGCCGGAAGACGAACCGGAGGCCACACGCATCGCCGGCCGGTGGGAGCTGACGGCCACGCGCGACGACGGCTCGAAGGTGCGCGCAGCGCTGGAGCTGGCCTGTGAAGGCGAACAGGTCGCCGGGCGCTTCGACCCGCTCACGGATTACCGCTTCGCCTCCATCACCGCCGGCTCGCTCCGCACGAACCACCTCGAACTGCGCGTCGAGCATGTGGCCGACGCCTACGTGCTCGCTGCGGACTGGCGCGACGGTCGCTGGCTGGGGCGCTGGCGACGGGCGGACGACACGGAGGGCGGAGAGCTGGTGTTGAGTCGGCGCCTCAGCCCCGCCGTGCTGCCTGTCGGCTTGGGATCCATCGCACTTCACGAATGTAGCCGGTCCGGTGACCAACAGCCTCGGTATCTGCTGGCGAGCGAGCCGTTGCCGTCGGGCTGGGTACGCGCGGTTCGTCCCTTGTGCCGTGTCTGGCCAGCGGCCGCGGTTCCAGGGCGATGAAATCGTCCAAAAGTTCGCCGTTGTCATGCTAGGCCAGCCCAAGGCGGCGACTAACCTCTCGACCGTCACCGCTATCCGATTTCTCATGAAACCCGTCCCCGTCCTGCTCATCGCCCTGCTGGTGAACGTCGCGGCGTTTGCCGGTCCGCTCGCCGGTCACAAGCTGCTCGTCACGTCCGTCCGGACCGGCGACACCGAGGTCTTCGTCGCCGATCCCGAGACGGGCGACATGACCAATCTCTCCCGCTCGCCGAAGTCGGAGGACCGTTATCCCTGCTGGTCGCCCGACGCGAAGCACGTCGTCTTCATGAGCGACCGCCAGCATTCGACGAACCTCTGGGTGATGGATGCCGATGGCTCGCACGTCCGACGTCTGCTCACGTCGCCCAAGGTCTGCTACATGCCCAGCTGGCAGAAGACGCCGCGCGGCGAGCGCATCGTCTTCGGCATGCATGGCGACAAGCCGGAGATGGCGAGCATCCGGCCCGACGGCAGCGACCTGCGCATGCTGGGCGAAGGCCACGACCCGACGTTGTCGCCCGACGGCAAGAGCATCACCTACACCGGCCATCCGCCCGAAGGCGGCGTGACGGTCTATGTGATGGACTGGGACGGCTCCGGCAAACGGCGGGTCGTGCGGACCACGAGCAAGGTCGGCGCGACATTCCCGAACTGGTCGCCGGATTCGCGGCAGATCGTCTACTCGTTCCCGGTCGGCGACGCGCTGGAGCTCTTCATCATCGGCGCCGACGGCACCGGCCAGCGTCAGCTCACGGCCTTCGGCGGCACGAGCATCTGCACGCCGAGCGCGTGGTCGCCGGACGGGAAGTGGATCTCCTTCCGCCGGACCGACGAACGCTACTGGAGCAATCCGGAGCGGATGGTGAAGATCTATTCCGAGAAGCCCGCCGACAAACGTCCCGTCTGGGTCGTCCGCCCGGACGGTTCCGACGCGGCGGTGATCGAGCCGTTGCGCTTCCAGATGGCCATCGACGGCAGCCGCGCCAGCTGGAAGCCGGCGCGGTGAACGCCAGGGCGGTGCG
This sequence comes from Verrucomicrobiota bacterium, assembly GCA_947454005.1. Classification (GTDB taxonomy): domain Bacteria; phylum Verrucomicrobiota; class Verrucomicrobiia; order Limisphaerales; family UBA9464; genus CAIVQB01. The sequence goes on along the minus strand of CANGMH010000055.1, from coordinate 7,815 downwards.
TATTTCGTTCAAGCGATGCGACCGACCGTCCTATCGGTCCCGGGACCGCCGGCGGAGCGTTCGCTGAAGCCGCGTCGGACGACATCCCGCCTTCGGGCTCGCCAGCGCGCGGAAGCGTGTCGATGCCGGTCGGCTTTTCTGCTTCATCCCGGCATCCGGGGGCCGTCAATGTGTCCGGATGCAGCCAACCGACAGCGAAGCCGGCCCGAAGGCCGGAGGGCTGTTCCCGCCCACGATGTGGTCGGTGATCGTGGCTGCCGGCGAGCCGGATGCCCCGGCCGCGCTCGTGGCCTTGGAACGCCTCGCCCGGGCCTATTGGCGGCCGCTCTACGTCTTTCTCCGGCAGCGCGGCAGCGACCACGATTCAGCGACAGACCACGTGCAAGGGTTCTTCGAGCATCTGATCTCGGGCGAGGTGCTCCGGCGGGTCGAGCGCAGGGAGAGCCGCTTCCGGAGCTTCCTGCTCGCGGTCTTCCAGAACTGGCTCTCCCACCGGCACGAGCGGGCCGATGCCCGGAAGCGGGGCGGCGGCGCGGTGCACGTGCCGCTGGCGGAGTTCGATTCCGTCGTGTCCGACCCGGCGCTGGCGATCGCCGGAGAATCGCCGGAACGCATCTTCGACCGCCGCTGGGCGCGCGAGGTGTTCGACCGTTCGGTCGCCCGGCTCGATGCCGAGATCGCGCGGATGGACCGGTCGGAGTTCCAGGCGGAACTGCGCCGGCGGATCACCGGACCGCAGGCGGCGCAACCGGCCTGGGCGGAGGTCGGGGCGGTCCACGGCGTGCCGCCCGGCGCCGTCAAACAGGCGGCACACGTCCTGCGGCAACGTCTGGCGACGCTGCTGCGGAGCGAGGTCCGCGCCGTCGTCGGCACCGAGGCCGAGGTGGACGGCGAACTCCGCTACCTCATCGAACTGCTCTCCACCCCCGGGAACCGCGCCTGACCTCCCCCGCTTTTCCCGGTAGATGCAGACGACGACATGAGTGCCGCCGCCTCCCGCCCGCTGTGCCCCGTCTGTGATGGTCCGCTGGAAGCGGACGGCCCTTGCCTCGCCTGCTTCTTCAAGGACGCGGTCGAGGCCGCGCCCAGCGCCGGGGACGTCACCGCGCCCGGCGCGGACATCCCCGGGTTCGCCTCGCTCGGACGGCCCGCGTTGCCGGCGGTGTTCGCGAAGCACCGCCTGCTGCGGGAGATCGGCCACGGCGGCATGGGGATCGTCTACGAGGCGGAGGACCTCCGGCTCAAGCGCACCGTCGCGCTGAAGCTCGTCCGCTCGGCCGCCTTCGCCCGGCCCGAGGAACTGGCGCGCTTCCGGGCCGAGGCGGAGACGGTCGCGCGGCTGGACCATCCGAACATCGTCCCCGTCCACGAGATCGGCGAGGCCGACGGACAGCAGTTCTTCACCATGAAGCTGATGGACGGCGGCTCCCTCGCGGAGCGCCTCCTGCAGGGCCCCTTGCCTCCGCGGGAGGCGGCCGGGCTGCTCTCGAAGGTCGCCCGCGCCGTCCACCACGCGCACCAGCGCGGCGTGCTGCACCGCGACCTCAAGCCCGGCAACGTGCTCTTTGACGCGCACGGCCAACCGCATCTCACGGACTTCGGCCTCGCCAAGCTGGTCCATGTCGAGAGCTCGCTCACGCTCTCCTCCGCCCAGCTCGGCACGCCGCACTACATGTCGCCGGAACAGGCCGCCGGCCGTGTCCGCGAGATCAGCACCGCCAGCGACGTGTGGGCGCTGGGCGTGATTCTCTACCAGTCGTTGTCGGGCCGGGTGCCGTTCGCCGGCGAGAGCCACGGCGAGATCTTCCGGCGCATCCAGGACGAGGAGCCGCCGTCGCTGGCCGGGAAGAAGGCGGGCGCCGACCGCTCGGCCCGGCCCGTCCCAGCGGACCTCTCGACCCTCTGCCTCCGCTGTCTCGAAAAGGAACCGGCCCGCCGTCCCGCCAGCGCCGGGGAACTCGCGGACGAACTGGACCGCTGGCTGCGCGGCGAACCCATACGGTCGCGTCCGGTGACGTCGCTGGAGCGCGCCGTGAAATGGGGCCGGCGCAACCGCAAGCTGTCCGTGCTCGGAGCCGCCCTGCTGTCGGCGCTGGTCGCGGGCTCGGTCGTCTCCACCGTGCTCTGGCGGCGGGCGGAGGCCGCGCGCGGGCTCGCCGAACGCAACGCGGCCCGCGCGGTCTCCGGTGCCGTCGCCGCCCGCGCCGCCGAGCACCTCGCCGCCGACAACGCCTACTTCGCCACGCTCGCCCAGGCGCTCGCCACCCGCGAGCGGGGCGACCTGGGCTTTGCCCGGCAGCTGCTCGCGGGGCTCCCGGCCGGACGCCGCGGCATCGAGTGGCGGCTGCTGCAGTGGCTGTGCCGCGGCGACGAGGCCCGGCGGTTCGGGCTCGCCGATGTCCGGCCGCGTTGTCTCGCCTGGGAACCGGTGCGCCAGCGGGTTGCCGTGCTGGGCGAGGACCGCGTCCTGCGCTGGCTGGACCCCGCTGACGGGGCCATGGAAGCCGGCCCGACCGTGCCCGATCGTTTTGCCGAGCATGCCGCGGTGGCGCTGGAGAAGGGTTTCCACGAGCTCGCCTTCTCGCCGGATGGCCGCCATTTCCTCTGCGGCGACGGCGACGTGGTGATCATCGCCGAGACGGCTTCCGGGCGCGTCCTCCACTCCGCCGCCAACCGCCACATGGGCGGCGTGTGGCTGGATGACCGGCGCGTGCTGTACGCCGGCAACACCGTCTGGGCCGCGACCTCCGGGGAGCCCGGCTCCCTGTTCGATGTCCTGACCGGCGTGGTGGAGAAGCTGCCCGGCCGTATCTACGCACCGCTCGCGCTTTCTCCGGACCGCACCTTGCTCGCTTGGTCGCGGGACCGTCCCGACGGCGTGCGCGTCGAGGTCCTGCCGGTGCCGGACCTGGCCCGCGTCGCCGCCGCTCCACGCCTTCACGCCCGCCGCTTCTCCCGCGCTGCTCGCCTTCGCGCCGGACAAGACGCATCTCGGCATGGCGCAGGCCGGGCTCATCGGCCAGCCGAGGAGCATCGCCGTGTTCGTGCTGGGCGATCCCCGGCCCCGTTTCAGCATGGACCTGGGCGTGCCGGTCCATGCGCTGGCGTTCAGTCCGGACTCGGCCGTGCTCGCCGTGGCCACCGACGACCGGACCCTGCGCACCTTTCGCCACCTCCAGCCCGCGCCGGCCACGCCGACCTATGACGACGACACCTTTCCCGGTCTCGCCCAACCGGTGCCCGCCGCCGGTCCGCGGATGCCGCCGGTCGATCTGCTCAGCCGCTCCGCTTTCGGCGGACAGATCCAGTTCCTGCTCGGCCATGAGGAATCCATCCGCGACCTCGCCTTCCTGCCGGGACCGCAAGGCCTCGTCACCGTCAGCAGCGACCGCACGCTGCGCCGATGGCCTTTGACGGCCGCCGCCGCCGGCTCGCGGGTCGGCGGCGTGTGGACGTGGAATTCCTGGGAGCATCCCGCCATGTCGGCCGACGGCCGGTTCGCGCTGTATCGCACCGAGACGAACCGGACCTGGCTCTGGGACCGCAGCTCAGGACGGCGCGTGCCTCTCGCCGAAGGCGACTTCCCGCTCGCCGTCCGGCGCGATGGCCAGGCCGTCACCCGGCGATCGGGAACGGACGAGATCGTCGTCTGGGCGGCGCCGGAGGGCACCGACGTCCCGCCCGCCGAGCTCTGGCGGGTGAAAGGCATCCCGGCGCATCCGGGCTTCAGCCAGGTCGTGCGCGGGGTGCTCGCGCCCGACGACCGCACCCTCGTGGGGCTCCTTCCCGGCAAACTGTTCGTCGCCGACCTCGAGGAGCGAACCACCGCCGGCACCGACGACCAGCGGATGCTCTACGGGGCCAGCGCGGTGAACTGCCTGGAGGTCTCGCCCGACGGACGGCTCGTCGCCGTCACCGGCCTCCTCGGCCGCCATGCGCGGCTCTACCGCACCACCGACATCAACGGCGGCTTCGTCTCCCTGGGCGACGCCGCCGACTACGACACCGCCGTGGCCTTCCACCCCGATGGACGCCGCCTGTTCGTCGGAAACGAGGACGGCCAGGTCCGGGTCTTCGATGTGTCGACCCGCGCCGAGCTCGCCGGCGAAGGCTGGCGGGCCCAGTCCGGGGCCGTGACAGCGCTCGCCGTGTCCTCCGACGGCCGGGTGGTGGCCACCTCTGGCGACCTCACGCTCCAGCTCTGGGACGCCCTGCCCGCGCCCGGCGAAGCCCGCCGCCTGCGCCTGCGCCTGAACGTCCCCGCCCCGCGCAATTGGATGAAGTTCTCCGCCGACGACACCGGCTTCCTGCACGTCGCCCCCGGCCACGCGCTGGAAGCATGGGAAGCACCGCGTTGAGCCAGTGATGGCTCCGCTGCGAGCACCGGGCACCGGCCCGGCGTTCACCCATCGAGGCTTACGACCACGGAAGACCCCGCCAATCGAAGCCCATCTCGCTCCGCAAGCGGTAGAGGACGGCCGCCCGCTGGACGCGGGCTGTTTTGTCGCGGCGCGACAAAACCCACCGCGGTAGCACGGCTCGCGCTGCGAGCCGTGGTCTGGTTGGTAGCAACTGCCTTATTGCTGGAGGGAGAGCGCGGGGTCGTTGAGGAGGCGGTTGGCGAGCTTCCGCATGAGGGCGACGAGGGCGACCTTGGCGGGTTTGCCGTTGGCGCGCAGCCGTTGATAGAACGGCCGCATCCGGGTCCCGCCGGGCGTGCGCGAAAAAATCTGAAGAATCTTCCTGACCTCGGGCGGGATCTTCGGTGGATGCCTCACGATGACACATAGATCCGCCGTCACGAAGTCCGGGAGACCCCGGACCGTGCGTGCGCAGATCGTCCGCTGACCATTCGCTTTGCCATGAGACGACTCCTACGACTCCTGTTTCCCTTCGCGGTCCTGTCGCCCGTGCTGCTGTGCGCGGCGCCGCTATCCGGTATCCGGTCCGTCGGTCCCACCGGCGACTACCTGAGCCTGACCGCGGCCATCGTCGACATCCAGGCCCAGACAGTGGGCGGTCCGCTCGTGCTCGAGCTGCAGGCCGCCTACGTCGGCGGCATCGAGACCTTCCCGCTCACCGTTCCGGCGCTCAACGGCGCGAGCGCGGACAACACCGTGACCATCCGGCCCGCGACCGGCGCCACCGGTCTGTCCATCTCCAGCGGGAACACGACGGCGGCGACGGTGGATCTGAACGGAGCGAGATTCGTGACCATCGACGGGCGGCCCGGCGGCGTGGGCAGCAATGCCGGGAGCGGCGGCGGCGCGGCCTCGCAGCTCACCATCGCCAACACCAGCGCCGCCGGTCTGGCGCTGCGTTTCATCAACGAGGCCAGCAGCAACACCGTCCGCTACGCCAAGATCCAGGGCGTGAACACCATCAATGCCCGCGGCGTGGTCTACTTCGGCGGCACCACCGGCGCGAACGGCAACGACGACAACACCATCGACCATTGCGACATCGGCGACGGTGCGAGCACCCCGAAACACTGCATCTATTCGGCGGGCGGCAGCGCGACCCCTGACCAGAAGAACAGCGGTGACACCATCTCCAACTGCAACATCTTCAATTTCTACACCTCCACCGTCAACGACAGCACGGGCATGAGGATCGAGGAGGGCAACACCGGCTGGAACATCACGGGCAACAGCTTCTACCAGACCACCAGCCGCGCGGCTTTGGCGGGCGACCGACCGGTGCGGGCGATCCACATCACGACCTCGAGCGGCGACGGCTTCACGGTGACCGGCAACTTCATCGGCGGCAGGGCGGCGAACGCCGGCGGCGCCGCATGGACGACGACGGGGACCTCGGCGGCGTATCAGTTCGTGGGCATCCATCTCAACGTCGGCACCACCACGCCGAGCAGCGTGCAGGGAAACACCATCTCGAACATCGTCTGGACGAGCAGCAGCACCGCCTCTGCTTTGCCGGGCGTGTGGAGCGGGATCTATCTGGAGGCCGGTTCGGCGGACATCGGCACGGTGACGGGCAACACCATCGGCAGCGGCACCGGCACGGATTCCATCTCGGTTTTCACCACGGGCAACGGCGGCACCAGCTTCGGCATCTGCTCGAAGGGCAGCGGCACCGTGGCCATCGCCAACAACACCATCGGCTCCATCACGATGGTCAACGGGACCGGTGTGTCCGGCCAGCTCACCGGCATCTCGGTCACCGCCGGGATGAACATCATCAACGGCAACCTCGTGGGCAGCACCAACACCGCCAACAGCCTGAACGCCGGAAGCTCGACCTCCTCCAACTCGGGCCAGCTGGCCGCTGGCATCGTCAGCTCCAGCAGCGGCCGCACGACCATCACGGGCAACACGGTGGCCAATATCAACAACAGCTACACTGGCAATTCCAACGCCGGGCAGGTCCGCGGCATCGTCACCTCCGCCGGGGTGAACACCATCACCGGCAACACGGTGCGCAACCTGACCACCACCAGCCAGAACGCGAGCAGCATCGTCGTCTTGCCGTCCGTGCTGGGCATCATCCAGACCTCCGCGGCGTCAGGACAGACGATTTCCCGGAACGTGGTGCATTCGTTGGCCAACACGACGAGTTTCTTCGCGAACACGACGGTCATGGGCATCTATTACGAAGGGTCCGCCACCGGCACCGATGTCATCGAAGGGAACTTCGTCCACAGCCTGTCGTTGTCCACCCCGAGCACCTCGTCCCGGATGTTCGGGATCATCTTCGGCCCCGGGGCGTTCACCGCGCGGAACAACATGGTGGACATCGGTGCCAATCCAGGCGGCACCACTCCGGGCTTCGTCCTGAACGCGATCCTGGACAATGCCAGCACGGCGGGCCGGAAGTACTACCACAACTCCGTCTATGTCGGCGGCACGCAGTCCTCGAGCGGCAACAACAGCTTTGCCTTCACCAGCAACGGCTCCGGCAACGCCCGGGATCTCCGCAACAACATCTTCGTCAACGCGCGCAGGAACAGCGGCGGCTCGGGAAAGCACTATGCCGTGCAATACAGCGGCACCGGGGCGAACCCCGTCGGGCTGACGTCCGACAACAATCTGTTCTTCGTCAGCGGCACCGGCGGGGTCCTCGGCCTCTACAACAACGCCAACCGTTCCGACCTCGCTGCGTGGCAGGCCGCGACCGGGCAGGACGCCTCCAGCTACAACGCGGACCCGCTGTTCGTGAACCCCACAGGCATCGCCGCCACCGTGGACCTGCATATCCCCGCCGGCAGCCCCGCGAACAATGCCGGAGTCGCGGGCATCGGTGTGACCGACGACTTCGACGGCGCCGCCCGTGACGCCGCCACGCCGGACATCGGTGCCGATGAGGGCCCTTTGCCGGCTCCCGACATCGCCGTGGCCCAGTCCGGGGCGTTGACGGATGGTGCCAGCAGCGTGGATTTCGGCGTGGTGAGCGCACCCCGGCGCAGCGCGCAGCGGAGCTTCACCATCACCAATCCCGGCACGGCCGGCCTGGCCTCGTTGGCGATCGGCAAGGACGGCGCCGACGCCGGCGATTTCACGGTCGGTGCGCTGAGCGCCACGAGCCTCGCGGCGGGAACGGGCACGGTGACCTTCACCGTCACCTTCTCCCCGAGCGCCGTGGGCGCGCGGACGGCAGCCATCCACATCACCAACAACGTCCCCGGGCTGAAGAACCCCTTCGACATCGCCCTCACCGGGACCGGCTTCAACGTCGCGCCGGTGATCGGCACGGACTCGATGGTGCGGACATCGACCTCGCGCGTGGCCAAGATCGCGAAATCGGTGCTCCTCGGGAACGACACGGACGCGGATGGCGACACGCTGACGGTCACGGCGG
>CANGMH010000054.1 GCA_947454005.1 Verrucomicrobiota bacterium | reverse complement strand
TGCTCAACCTCACCGGCCAGGACTACCGCCTCAACCCGCTCAACCTGCACGAGGAGTACCCGCGCGAGCGCACCCTCTACACCAGCCTGCGGCTGAACTTCTGAGCGCCGCATGAAGCGCTTCCTGGCTCTCTTCGATCGCTATGCCATCGGCGCGTTGGTGCTGACGTTGGGCATCGGTTGGGCGCTGTGGCGGACGGACCTGGAGCACGAGTCGGACTACAAGCGGGACAAGAACGAACCGCTGCCGCGGAAAGAGAAGGTGCGCCGTTGGCTTCGCGCCAGCTTCTGGCCGGAGGACGGCGAGCCCGGGGTGCGCGGCCCGACCCGGGGCCATCTGGGGAGCATCGTCCGCTTCCGGAGCTATGACTCGCTGTTCCTGATGCGGGAGCGCCTGAAGCAGCACCAGCCGCCGCAAGAAGCCTGCATCGTCTATCTGGACGAGGAGTCCCACTCCCGGCTGAAGCAACCGATGAACGAACCGTGGGACCGCCGGCTCCACGCGCGGTTGGTGGACCGGTTGGTCGCCGCCGGGGCCAAGGCCATCGTGTTCGATATCGTCTTTCTCGAACAAAAGCGGTTCCTCGACGCCGAGGGCGACAAGGCCTTCGCCGAGGCGGTGGGCCGTGCCAACGGCCGGGTGGTGGTCGCGATGAGTTCCCGGTTCCAGGTGGAGCATCGCGGAATCCCCGGGGCGATCCCGCCGTATCGCCTGTTGCTGAGGGCCTTGAAAGCATCCGATCCGGAACGGTTGGAGAACATCACGCTGGGCTTCCCCGACCTCTCGCCCTCTTTCGACCAGATCGTGCGTCAACATCCCCCCTCCTTTTACCCTTCGAAGCACAGCCTCGCTTGGTCCTTGGCCTCGCTGGTCAAGGCCCCGGTCACCCAGGTGGCCAACGAGGCGGATGCGCTGGATGCCGAACAAGGGGAGCGCTGGCTGAACTACTACGGACCTCCGGGCCGCATCGCCAAACGCCCTTTGGCCCATGTGCTCATGCCGGCGGAAGGGGAGGAGATCCCCGACGCCTTCTTCCGGGACCGCGTCGTCTTCGTCGGTTCCTCCACCCTGACGAAGTTCAGCGGTGACCGGAAGGATGCCTACGTCAGCCCCTACGCCTCCCTCAGCAACGACGACCGCGAGCAGTTCATCGCCGGGGTCGAGGTGCAGGCCACGGCCGCGCTCAACCTCATCCGGGGCGATTGGCTGGAACGCCTCAACCTCCGATGGGTCCTTCTCATCGTGGTTGCCACGGGTCTGTTGGCTGGTCTTGGTCTGCTGCAACTCGGCGCGCTGCCCGCCACCTTGGCCGCGGGCGCCGGGGTCTTGGCCATCACCGCCGGCAGCTACTGGCTCTTCGAATCGCGGCACCTCTGGTTCGGCTGGCTGATCCCGGTCGTCCAGATCGGCGTCGGTTGGTTCTACTCGCTGGTCTTCAACTCGCTCCGGCTGTTCCTCCGGAACCGCCTGCTCCTGCAATCCCTGTCGAGCTACCTCTCGCCCAAGCTCGCCAAAAAGTTCACCGGTGAGAAGGCGCAGGAGCTCATGCGGCCGGGCGCGACCAAGCATGAGGTGACGGTCTTCTTCAGCGACATCGCCGGCTTCACCAGCATCTCCGAAGGGCTGGATCCCGACGACCTGGCGCACATGATGAACCAGTACTTCGAGACCGCCGTGGGACAGTGCGTGTTCCCCACCGACGGCACGGTGGTGAAGTTCATCGGCGACGCCATCTTCGCCATCTGGAACGCGCCCGATCCGCAACCCGACCACGCCTACCGCGCCTGCGATGCCGTGCTCCGTTTCCGCCGGCAGGCCGTGCAGGAGAGCAACGGCCGCAAGCTCGTCACCCGCATCGGGCTGCACACCGGCGAGGCGAACGTCGGCAACTTCGGCAGCCGCGAGCGCTTCGACTACACGGCCTTCGGCGAGAACATCAACCTCGCCTCGCGCATGGAGAGCCTGAACAAGTACCTCGGCACGCTCACGCTCATGACCGGCGCGACCCTCTCGAAGGGCGGCGACCGGTTCCTGACGCGCTCTATCGGCCGGTTGGTGCTGAAAGGTTTCGAGAAGGCGGTCGAGGTGCACGAACTCGTCGGCACGCTGGATCAGCGCGCGGAGTTCGCCGGGCTGCACACCGCATTCGCCGGCGCGCTCGCCGCGTTCCAGGCCGGCCGGCTCGACGAGGCGGAGACGGCGTTCAAGGCCGTGGAAGAACGCTGGCCCGGGGACGGCCCGACGAAGTTCTACCTGAGGACCATTGCCGAGCTCCGGGAACATCCGCCCGGCGCCGGTTGGACCGGCGAGGTCGAGATGAAGGAGAAGTGAGCGGCGCCCCGGGCCGCGCGCTCAGAGCAGCCGGGCCTGCCCGGCCAGCGGTTTCAGGCCCAGCTTCTGGTAGCTGCGCTCGGTCGCGACGCGGCCTTGGGCGGTGCGGTTCAGGTAGCCTTCCATGATGAGGTACGGCTCGTAGACCTCCTCGATGGTGTCCGGTTCCTCGCCGACCGCGACGGCGAGCGAGTTCACGCCGACCGGCCCGCCGCCGAACTTCAGGATCACCGTCTCCAGGATCCGCTTGTCCATCTCGTCGAGGCCGTTCTCGTCGATCTCGAGGATGCCCAGCGCCTTGTCCGCGAGCTGCGAGGTGATGCGGCCGTCGCCGCGGACCTCGGCGTAGTCGCGCACGCGGCGCAACAGGTTGCCGGCGATGCGCGGCGTGCCGCGGCTCCGGCGGGCGATCTCATGCGCCCCGGCGTCCTCGACCGACACGCCGAGCAGCCCAGCCGCGCGGACCAGGATCCGCTGGAGCTGTTCGGCCGTGTAGTAGTCGAGCCGCTCGCGGATGCCGAAGCGCGTGAGCAACGGCGCGCTCAGCAGACCGCTGCGCGTGGTCGCGCCGATGAGCGTGAACCGCGGCAGGTTCAGCCGGACGCTGCGGGCGTTCGGCCCTTGGTCGATGATGATGTCGAGCTTGAAGTCCTCCATCGCGGGGTAGAGGTACTCCTCCACGGTCTTCTGGAGCCGATGGATCTCGTCGATGAACAGGACGTCGCCTTCCTCCAGGTTGGTGAGCAGCCCGGCGAGGTCGGCGGCCTTCTCGATGGTGGGCCCGCTGGTGCACTTCACGCTGGCGCCCATCGCTTTGGCCAAGATGTTCGCGATGGTGGTCTTGCCCAACCCCGGCGGACCGCTGAGCAGGATGTGGTCGAGCGCCTCGCCGCGGCGCTTCGCCGCCTCGACCGCGATCTCGAGGCGGTCCTTCACCTTGGCCTGGCCGGTGAAGTCGTTGAACGCCGAAGGCCGGAGCGTCTGCTCCAGCGCCGCGTCGGGCTTCGTCATCACATCGGAGTTCAACCGTTCAGCCATGCGCGCGGAAGCATGGGCGGCACCGGACAGGATGCAAGGTGCGCGCACCCCCTACGATCGGAGCCGTCGGGACGGGCCGAGGATGCCGACGACACCGGACGCAGCGGTCGGCATCGCCATGCTGCGGGGTTGATTGGACGCTCCGGCCCATCCAATGTGGCCCGACAAAGCCAAGAACCCCATGAACCCGATGCACACCAACCCTCCCGGAACCGAGACCCTCTCCCATCCGCCCATCCCGCAGGAAGCGTTCGATTGGTACGACCAATACGCCCACGGCATCATCGACCGCCGGACCTTCATGGGCCGGCTCTCCACGCTGGCGGTGGCCGGTTATTCGATGAGCGTCCTGCTCGGCGCGTTGATGCCGGACTACGCCCACGCGGAGCAGGTCTCCTTCAACGATCCGGCGATCAAGGGCCGCTACGTGGTCTTCCCCTCGCCGAAGGGCCACGGGGAAGGTCGCGGCTACCTGGTCACGCCCAGCGCCCTGAAGGGCAAGGCGCCCGTGGTCCTGGTGGTCCATGAGAACCGCGGCCTGAACCCCTATATCGCGGATGTCGCGCGGCGCGTGGCCAAGGCCGGATTCGTCGCGTTCGCGCCGGACGCGCTCCATGCCAAGGGCGGCTATCCCGGCAACGACGACGAGGGCCGCGCCATGCAAAGCGCCTTGGACAAGGCCAAGATCGAACAGGATTTCGTCGCCGCCGCGAAGTTCCTCAAGGCGCACGAGCTGAGCAGCGGCAAGCTGGGCGCGGTCGGGTTCTGCTTCGGCGGCTACATCGTCAACATGCTCGCCGCGGTTGTGCCCGACACGCTCGACGCGGGGGTCCCATTCTATGGGACGCCCGCCGCGAAGGAGGTCCGCAAGGACATCAAGGCCCCGCTGTTGATCCAGCTCGCCGAGCTGGACCAACGGGTCAACGACACCTGGCCGGAATACGAGGCCGACCTGAAGGCCGCCAAGGTGGACCACACCATGCACATGTATCCGAAGTGCAACCACGGCTTCCACAACGACTCCACCGGCCGCTACGACGAGAAGAACGCGCAGCTGGCCTGGGAGCGCACGATCGCCTTCTTCAAGCAGCACCTCGGAACGGTGTGACGCCCGTGTAGCGCGGACTGGCAGTCTGCCGTTTCGCAGGTTGCCAACCTGCGAGACGGACGGTCTGCCGGCTACCAGCCGGCGACACGGCAGACTACCAGTCTGCGCTACGATGCAGGGCACGGCACGCTATCGCTTCGCGGCGGCGCATCGGCCCTGTCGCCGCTGATCCTGCGGCGACGCGCGGCTATGCCCGCCGTTCCTTGATCGCCGCCAAGATGTCGGCCACCGCTTCCGCCCGAGGCTTCGCGCCTTGCGGGCCTTTGCTGTGGAGGCGGATGCTCACCTGGCCGGACTCGAGGTCGCGTCCGCCGAGGACAAGCATGGTGTGGACCTTGGCGTGTTCGGCGTCGGAGATCTTCGCCTTGACCGGGTTGGCGCTGTAATCGCCTTCCACGCGGACGAACTGCGAGCGCAGCTCGGCGGTGATCGCCTTGGCGTAGTCCACCAGCGCGGGGTCGTCGTTGAGCGTGAGCACGCGGACCTGCTCGGGCGCGAGCCAGAGCGGGAAGTTGCCGGCGTAGTGCTCGATGAGGAAGCCGATGAACCGCTCGTGCGTGCCCAGCGGCGCGCGGTGGATGCACAGCGGCGTCTTCAGCGCGTTGTCGCGGTCCTTGTACACGAGGCCGAACTTGGCGGGCACGGCGAAGTCCACCTGGTTGGTGGCGATGGTGAACTCGCGGCCGATGGCGCTCCACACCTGCACGTCGATCTTCGGGCCGTAGAAGGCCGCCTCGTTGGGCACCTCCACGTAGTTGATGCCCGACTCGATCAGGACGTTGCGGACCATGTCCTCGGTCTTCTTCCAGAGCTCCGGCTCGTTGACGAACTTCTGTCCGAGGCGGGCGGGATCGTGCGTGCTGAAGCGCATGACATACTTCTCGATGCCGAAGATCTTGAAGTATTTCAGGTACATCTCGTTCACCGCCCGGAACTCGTCGGCGAACTGCTCGGCGGTGCAGTAGAGGTGCGCGTCGTTCATGTTCATGGCGCGCACGCGCATGAGGCCGAAGAGCTCGCCCGACTGCTCGTAGCGGTAGTTGGTGCCGTACTCGGCCAGCCGCAGCGGCAGGTCGCGGTAACTGCGCGGTTCCGCCGCGAAGATGCGGTGGTGGTGCGGGCAGTTCATGGCCTTGAGGTAGTAGGACTCAACAAACTTTGCCCGCTCGGTCTCAAAAGTCCGAACCGCTTGGTCCAATTTCTGCCACTCCGCAGTCGCGACCTGGGTTCCAAACTGCCCTTCAAACAAGGCCTTGGCATGCCTTGCTTCATCGAGTTTGACGCTGAATTCAAAGGCTTTTTCACGATGTTCTGCCTCAATCAGCTCCATCGGCGGGAACATCGACTCCGCGTAATAAGGCAAGTGGCCGGAAGTCCGATACATCTTCTCCTTGGCGAGGTGCGGCGTCTTAACGCGCACGTAGCCGGCGAGGAACTCGGTCTCCTTGGCCAGCTTCTCCAGCTCCTCGACCAGCACCGCGCCCTTGGGCAGCCACAGCGCGAGGCCCGGTCCCACGTATTCCGCGTCGAAGGCGAACAGGCCCATCTCCGCGCCGATCTTGCGGTGGTCGCGCTTCTTGGCCTCCTCCTGGAGCTTGAGCCAGTTGTCCAGCTCCTCCTTGTTCTTGAAGGCCGTGCCGTAGAGGCGCTGGAGCTGCGGGTTCTTCTCGTTGCCGCGGAAATAGGCGCTGGCGACGCGCAGCATCTTGATGCCGCCGGGCTTCACGTTGCCGGTGCGCATCACGTGCGGCCCGGCGCAGAGGTCCACGAACTCGCCGTTCTGGTAGAAGGTGATGGTCTCGCCCTCGGGGATGTCGCCGAGGCGCTCGACCTTGAAGGTCTGGCCCTTGGATTCGAAGTAGGCGCGGGCCTCCTCGCGGGTCTTCACCGACTTCTCGAAGACTTGGTTCTCCTTGGTGATCTTGCGCATCTCCTCCTCGATCTTCGGGAAGTCGTCGGGCGAGAAGCGGTGCTGCAGGTCGAAGTCGTAGTAGAAGCCGTCCTCGGTGGCCGGGCCGATGTCGAGCCGGGCGTCGGGCCACAGGCGGAGGACGGCGGTGGCGAGGATGTGCGCGCAGGAATGGCGGAGGCGCATCAGCTCGTTGGCCAGCTCGCGCTGGTCGAGCGTCTTGCGCTGCACGTCGGTCTTGGCGGCCTCGAAGGCGGGCTGCGGAGGCACGGGCGGTTGCTGGGATGCGTCGTTCATAGGGAAAAGGGATTCAACAGCGAAGGCGCGAGGAAGACGGAGAGGATGGATCTGGAAAGCAGGAAAGCAGGAATCAAGCAGGTCTTTTCCTGCTTTGCTGCTTTCCAGATTCTCTCTGCTCCACTTCGCATCTTCGCTTCTTCGCGGTCCTTGTTCATCGGCTTTGGAAACAAAAACGCCCCGGACCGGTTCAGGTGCGAGGCGTGAGGCGTCCGGCAGCATCGGGCTGCGGACGCTAGTCGGTAGTCGTCGTGTCGGCGGCGGAAATCACGGGTGGATGAAGCCGGAAGCCGGCAGGACAGGCAACGGGATTTTCGCGCCCGGAAGTTCGGCGGAGCCCCGTCACCGGCGATCAGTGCCCGCCTTGGTTCTTGTCGGCGTGGCAGACCAGGTCGATGACCACGGCGCTCGCGAGGATGAGCACGTCGTCCTCGCCGTCGGCGATGTCCACGCCGTAGGTGTCGGTCCACGAGAACCACCGTTTGCTCACGGTGGCGACGGTGCGGCCGTGGCGCTCGAAGGTGTATTCGTGGTCGAGGAAACTGCCTTGTGCCTCCAGGTCGTCGGGCCCCGGCACGTCCACGGTGAACTTGCAGCGCAGCAGCGTGAACAGGTGCTTGCGGACCTCGGCGAACACGCGCCCTTCGCGTTCGATGAAGTAGGTCGGACCCCAAGCGAGCAGCTTCTGCCGGATGAAGGCGAGCTCGTTGCCCTGCATGTCCTGGAACGACAGCTTGTCGCCCCAGCTGAAGGCGCGGCCGTCCACGAAGAACACGTCCTTGCCGTCCGCGTCGCGGATCTTGAAGTCGTCGCCCCAGCTCCAGAACTTCTGCTTCAGCACGTAGCGCATACAGGGGAGAAGCGTATACAGCGAAGAAGGTAACAGCGAAGACGCGAAGACGCGAAGTCCGGAAGAAGCGGTCCGGAAACGAGGAAAGCATGACGTGCACTGCTTCGGTCCTGCTTTCCTGCTTTCCAGATCTTGACTCACCGTCTTCTTCGCGCCTTCGCGTCTTCGCTGTCCACGTCCGTCGGCTTCGGAGACAAGGGCGCCACGGACCGATCCGGGCGCGCGGCGCGACGCATTCGTCGTTCGACACCCGGAGGCCGATCGTGGTTCCTTTCGCGCCCATGAAACAGTCCCTCGTCACCCTCGACATGGAAGGCGTGCTCACCCCGGAGATCTGGATCGCCGTCGCCGAGAAGACGGGCATCCCGGAGCTCCGCCGCACCACCCGCGATGAGCCGGATTACGACAAGCTCATGCGCTACCGGCTGGACATCCTCGACCGCCACGGGATCCGGCTCTCCGACATCCAGGCCGTCATCGCCACGCTGCCGCCGCTGCCGGGCGCGCTCGAGTTCCTCCGGGAGCTGCGGACGCTGGCGCAGGTGATCATCCTTTCCGACACCTTCGAGCAGTTCGCGCAGCCGTTCATGCGCCAGCTCGAGTGGCCGTCGCTCTTCTGCCACCGGCTGGTGGTCGCGGACGACCGGATCACCGGCTACCAGCTCCGCATGGTCGACCAGAAGCGCCAATCGGTGCGAGCGCTCCAGCTGCTGAACTACCGCGTCCTCGCGGCCGGCGATTCGTACAACGACACCACGATGCTGCTCCAGGCCGACCACGGGTACCTCTTCCACGCGCCGGAGAACGTCCGCCGCGAGTTCCCGCAGTTCCCGGCGTTCGACGATTACGGCGCTTTGCTCGCGGCGATGAAGGCGAAGCTCTGAGAGCCGGGCGCCGAAGGGGTGCTTCCGGCCGCAGTAAAGACCGAGGGACGGATGCCGCGGCCCTGATGATCAGCCTTCGGCCTTGGTGTCGCGGCCCAGGAGATCGGCGACGGCGCGGCGCGGTTCCTTGCCCGCGTAGAGCATGGCGCGGACCTCGGCGATGATGGGGCAGGGGACACCGAGGCGGTCCGCCAGTTCACCCGCGCTGCGCGCGGTCGGATGGCCTTCGACGGCGGTCCGGGTGACGGCGAGGATCTCGGCGGCCTTCTCGCCCCGGCCGATGCGTTCGCCGAAAGAGCGGTTGCGGCTCAGCTTGCTGAAGCAGGTCACCGTCAGGTCGCCCAATCCGCTCAGGCCGGCGAAGGTCTCCGGCCGCGCCCCGCAGCTCACGCCCAGCCGGGACATCTCGGCGACGCCGCGCGTGATGAGCGCGGCCTTCGAGTTGTCGCCGAAGCCGAGCCCGTCGCAGACGCCGGCGGCGATGGCGATGACGTTCTTCAGCGCGCCGCCCAGCTCGACGCCGATGAGGTCGTTGCCGGTGTAGACGCGGAACGTCGGCCGGTGGAACGCGCCCTGCACGGTCCGCGCCGCCTCGGCGTCGCGGCTGGCGGCCACCACGGCCGTGGGGACCCCGCGCGCCGCTTCCATGGCCAACGACGGCCCGGACAACGCCGCGAGGCGGGCCGCGGGCATCGTCTCTTCCAGCACGCCGCACATGGTCAGACCGCTCTGCGCCTCGATGCCCTTGGTGACGCTGACGACGAGGCGGGCGAAGCCCGACAGACGGGTGGCCAGCTCGCGGAAGGCCTTGCTCGGCACGGCGAGCACGAGCATCTCCGCGTCCTCCGCGGCCGCCGCGAGATCCGGCTCGAACCGCAGGTCCGCTGGCAACGGGATGCCGGGGAGATAACGTTCGTTGACGCGGTTGCGCGCGGCGTCGGCGAGATGTCCGGCATCGTGTCCCCAGACGGTGACCGCGTGGCCGTTCTGATGGGCGACCAAGGCGAGCGCGGTGCCCCAGGCGCCGGCGCCGATGACGGAGACCTTCATCGGCGGACCTCCTCCGGCGCGGCGGACGCGGCCGGTTTCTTGACGAACCGGGCCTCGGTCCCGGCGACCAGGCGCGGGAGGTTCGGCTTGTGCTTCCAGATGGCCAGCAGCGACAGCACGAGGGTGAGCACGACGACGGGCAGGGGCCGGTGGGTGAGCGCCGCCGCGACCGGCAGCGCGCCCGCGGCGCAGACGCTGGCGAGCGACACGTAGCGGCTGGCGGCGAAGACCAGCAGCCACACGGCGACCGTCGCCAGCAGCGCGCCGGGGACCAGCGCGGCGAAGGCCCCGGCGGAGGTCGCGATGCCTTTGCCGCCCTTGAACCCGAGCCAGCAGGTGTAGTTGTGGCCGAGCACGGCGCAGAGCGTGGCCACGAGCGCGATCCACGACGGATCCGGCGAACCCAGCGCGGGCCGCGACAGCAGCGAGGGCAGCACCAGCACGGGCAGGGCGCCTTTCAGGGCGTCGACGAGCAGGACGAAGATCCCCGGGCCTTTGCCGAGCACGCGGAAGACGTTCGTCGCGCCCATGTTGCCCGAGCCGGCCTTGCGGATGTCCACGCCCTTGGCGCGGGCGACCAGGAATCCGGTCGGCAAGGAGCCCGACAGATAAGCGATCAGAGCGGCCGAGAAGAGACCGAGAAGCGACACGGGCGGATTGGTAGCGGTCGGACACGCCCGCTGCCAGCGCGGACTGATCTACGGATGGTCGGCGCGTCCGACGGTCGCTTGCCTCGGTCGCGACCGTTCCGTAACGTCCCCGCTTCTTTCTATGGCGTTCCTCAACGACAACTATCTCAAGCTCAAGGCCGGTTACCTCTTCCCCGAGATCGGGCGCCGGGTGAAGGCGTTCACCGAGGCCAACCCCGACGCCGCCAAGCGGCTCATCCGCTGCGGCATCGGCGACGTGACCGAACCGCTGCCCCCGGCCGTCATCGCCGCGCTGCACAAGGCCGTGGACGAGATGGGCGAGCGCTCGACCTTCCGCGGCTACGGCCCCGAGCAGGGCCATGATTTCCTCCGCGCCGCGATCGCGCAGAACGACTACCGCGCCCATGGCCTGGACGTCGCGGACGACGAGATCTTCGTGAGCGACGGTTCGAAGTGCGACTGCGGGGCCATCCTCGACATCCTCGGCGACCGCAACGTCGTGGCCATCAGCGACCCGGTCTATCCGGTGTACGTGGACACCAACGTCATGGTCGGCCACACCGGGGACGCCGACGCGAACGGCGCCTACGCCGGCCTCGTGTACCTTCCGTGCACCGCGCAGAACGGCTTCATCCCCGAGCCGCCGAAGGAGCACGCCGACGTCATCTATCTCTGCTCGCCCAACAACCCGACCGGCGCCGCGGCGACGCGCGCGCAGCTCGAGGCGTGGGTGTCGTACGCGCTGGCCCACAAGGCCGTGATCCTCTTCGACGCGGCCTACGAGGCCTACATCTCGGAGCCGGGGATCCCGCACTCGATCTACGAGATCCCGGGCGCGCGCGAGTGCGCCATCGAGTTCCGCAGCTTCTCCAAGAACGGCGGTTTCACCGGCACGCGCTGCGCCTTCACGGTGGTGCCCAAGACCCTGCACGCGACCACCGCGGGCGGAGAATCCAAGCCGCTCCATCCGCTCTGGAACCGCCGCATGAGCACGAAGTTCAACGGCGTCTCCTACATCGTGCAGCGCGCGGCCGAGGCGCTGTATTCGCCCGAGGGCAAGCAGCAGGTCCGCGGGCTCATCGAGCACTACATGGGCAACGCCAAGGTCCTCGTCGCCGGGGCGAAGGCCGCCGGCCTCACCGTCTTCGGCGGCGTGAACGCGCCGTACATCTGGGTCGGCACGCCGGCCGGCCACACCAGCTGGCAGGCCTTCGACAAGATCCTCGGCGAGGCCAACGTGGTCATCACGCCGGGAAGCGGGTTCGGTTCCAAGGGCGAAGGCTGGTTCCGCGTGAGCGCGTTCAATTCCCGCGCCAACGCCGAGGAGGTCGCGCGGCGGATCCAGGCGCTGAAGTGGTGACGGCAGGGGGGGCTTAGAAAGACGACCGCCGAAAACGAGACGGGCCGGAGACATCTCTCCGGCCCGTCGTCGTTTTGGGTCCGTGCCCGCGGGCCCGGCTTAGGTCGTGAGCTGGCCGAGGCGGCCGGTGCTGTCGCCGAAGCGTTCAGGCGACATGCCCATGCGGTCCATCATCGAAAGGAACAGGTTGGCCATGGGCGTCTCCTTGGCGTAGCGGATGTGGCGTCCCGACGCGATCGATCCGCCGCCGCGGCCGGCGAGCAGGATAGGCAGGTCGCTGTGGGCATGCTGGTTGCCGTCGGCGAGGCCGCTGCCGTAGACGATCATCGAGTTGTCCAAGAGCGTGCCTTCGCCTTCTTGGACGGACTTCAACTTACCGAGGAGGTAGGAGAACTGCTCCATGTGGAAGCGGTTGATCTGGGCGATCTTCTTGCGCTTCTCCTCGTCGTTCTGGTGATGGGACAGCTCGTGGTGCCCGTCGCGGACTCCGATCTGCAGATACTTCTCGTCGCTGCCGTCGTGCTTCATCACGAAGGTGGCCACGCGGGTGCAATCGGTCCGGAAGGCGAGCACCATGATGTCGAGCATCAGGCGGGAATGGGCCTGGAAATCGACCCTGCCGTCGGCATCGCGCGGGATGCCGGTCGGGCGCTGGGCGCCGGGGAGCTGCTGCTCGATCTTCTTCGCGGATTCGATGCGGCGCTCCAGGTCGCGGACGCCGGTGAGGTATTCGTCGAGCTTGCGCTGGTCGGTGCGGCCGAGCTTCGCGTTGAGCGTCTTGGCGTCCTCCATGACGAAGTCGAGGACGCTCTTCTGGTAGCGCACGCGGCGGGCCCGCTGCTCCTCGGTCTCCTTTAGGTCCGTGCCACCGAACAACCGCTCGAAGGCCAGCGCCGGATCCACCTCGGGGGGCAGGGGCGCGGACGGTGTGCGCCAGGCGATGTTGTAGGAATACGCGCAGCTGTAACCGGAATCGCAGTTGCCCGAGGTCTGGCCGCGGTCGCAGCCGAGCTCGAGCGAGGCGAAACGGGTCTCCTTGCCGACCTGTTGGGCGGTGAACTGGTCCGCCGAGACGCCCGCGTGGATGTCCACGCCGTTGGTCTTGCGGATGCGCGTCGAGGTGAGCCAGGTGGCCGATGCCCGGGCGTGGTCGCCGGCGCCGTCCTTGCCGGCGCGCCCGGCGTCCTGCGTGAGGCCGCTCAGGACGCTGAAATCGGATCGGTGCTCCTTCAACGGCTCCAGGATGAACGGGAGCTCGAAATCCGCGCCGACCTGCTTCGGGGTCCAGTCCGGCATGTTCGCGCCGTTGGGCACGTAGATGAACGCCATGCGGCGCGGCGCGGCCCCCGCGGCCGCGGCCACCTTGCTTCCGGTCGCGGCCATCAGCGGACTTACCGCGACCGATTCCAACAGCGGCAGCGCCATGAGCGTGCCGAGGCCTTTGAGGAACGTGCGCCGGGGGAGGGAGGTTTCCATGGTCGGGAACTTTATGCTGAGCCTGCGACGAAACTACGTAGACGTTGCTTCATGGCAAGTTGGGGATCCAGGAAATTTGGTCCGTTCCGCAACCGCCGGGGCAGGGCGGTGTTCGCCTTCGTCGTTGGGTCTGCTAGTTTGCCGCCGCCGCAGAACATGTCGCGTCGATCCCACTTCTTCCTGCTGATGCTCGTGTGCTGCGGCCTTTTGTCCGCGAGCGCGGCGGCACCGGTCCCGTTGCGCTGGCATGCCGGGTCGAACCGGGTGGACGCCGCCATCCAAGGGGTGCCGCTGCCCAAGGTCCTCGGTCGGGTCGCCCGGGCGACAGGATGGAAGATCCTGATGGAACCGGGCACGGACCGCGTGGTCTCGGCCACCTTCACCAACCTGCCGGCGCGCGAGGCCTTGGGGCGGCTGCTCGGTCCGCTGAGTTTCGTGCTCGCCCCGCAGGCCAAGGGCCTGCCGCGGCTCCTGATCTACCGGTCTTCCGCCGATGCCGCCACCGAGGCGGTCGCGCCGTCGGACGACGAGTACACGCTCGAGCCCGGTCCGATACCCAACGAGCTCATCGTCCGCCTCAAGCCCGGCGCCAAGATCACGCCGGAAGAACTCGCCAAGAAACTCGGCGCCAAGCTGGTGGGCCGGCTCGAGGAGCTGAACGCGTACCGCCTGCGCTTCGAGACGCCGGAAGCGGCCTCGGCCGCGAGAGATCTGCTGAAGGCCCGCGAAGACGTGGCCGCGGTGGAGAACAATATCCGTCTGCCCGCGCCCGACCGCGGCGAACCGGTCGCGAGATCGGTCACCGAGCCCGGGCTCAAGCCGCGGGTGGTCGGAAACAAGGACCGCGTCATCGTCGGGCTCATCGACACCAAGGTCCAACCGCTCCCGGCGGCGTACGAGCAGTTCATCCTCTCGCGCAGTTCGGTCGTGGACCCGTCTGGCGCGACCGATGCGGGGCCGACGCACGGGACGGTCATGGTCCAGAACATCCTCCAAGGCGTCGCGGTCGCCGACGATCCGGTCGCCGGCTCCCGCGTCCGTGTCGTCGCCGTGGATGTCTACGACCCGGCACCGGCCGGCCAAGAGCCGACGACCACCACTTGGAACGTCGCCCGCGGCCTCTATGCCGCGGCGGCGCAGGGAGCGACGGTCTTCAACCTGAGCCTCGGCGGCACCGATCCGAGCCCGATGCTCGACGACATCATCGCTTCGCTGCACAACCAAGGCGCGATCATCCCGGCCGCCACCGGCAACATGGGCGGCACGGCCCTGACCTTCCCGGCCGCGAGCCCCGGCGCGCTCGGGGTCACCGCGGTGGACCGCAGCGGCCAGCCGGCGCCGTACGCGAACACCGGACCCCAGGCCCAGCTGGCCGGTCCGGGAACCATGTATTTCCAGTACGGCGGGCAGACGTGGGTGGCCCAGGGGACCTCCAGCGCGACGGCCTGGGTCTCCGGCGTCGCCGCCGGAGCGATGTCCGCCAGCGGCAAGCCGGCCTCGCAGATCGAGCCGATGCTGCGCACCGAGCTGCCGTTCCGCCGCGGGAATCCGTGAATGGTCGGGTGCGACGACGTTTCCGGATCCCGGCCGGGATCCGGAATGCGGAAAAACTGGAAAAGGCTGGAGCGGCGGCGCTAGGCCGGCGCGTCGGATGCGATGCCATCCTTGGGAGGCCGGCGCGCTCCCGAAACGATCCCGCTGCGCCTCGGATCCCCCGATTTTAGGTCCCCCGTTTGCGGTCCCGAGGCTTGCACCGTGCGGGTGCCCTTCGCACGCTGCGCCGCGTCCATGCTGTCCGAACCCGCGAAACCGTTGTCCGCCGCCACGCGCCTGTGCGCGGTGTTCGGCGCGCCGATCCGGCACTCCGCGTCGCCGGCGATGCACAACGCGGCGATGGCCCGTCTCGGGCTCGATTGGCGCTACGTCGGCTGCGAGGTCGCGCCGGAACGCCTGCGCGAAGCCATCGAGGGCGCGCGGCACATGGGCTTCGCCGGCCTCAACCTCACCGTGCCGCACAAGCTGCTCGCCGTCCCGCTCATGGACGAGCTGGACGCCTCGGCGACCGCTTGGGGCGCGGTGAACACCGTCGTGTTCGAAGCGGAGGACGCCGAAGGGCTGTGGCAGCCGGTCGGCCGTCTGCGCGAGATCCGGGGGCCGGTCCGTGCCAAGGGCCACAACACCGATGCGGATGCGATCATCCGCGCGCTGAACGAGGACCTCGCCATCCAGCCGCGTTCCGCCCGCGTGCTGCTGCTCGGCGCCGGCGGGGCAGGGCGGGCCGCCGCGCTGCGGTTGGCGGACGAAGGCGCGGGCGAGCTCTGGCTGGTGAACCGGACGGAGTCGAAAGCCGAGGAACTCGCCGCGGAGATCGGCGACCGCTTCCCGGCCGTCGACGTCCGCACGGGCTATCCGCCCGAGGGCACCGACATCGAGATCGTGCTCAACGCCACCTCGCTCGGGCTGAAGCCGGGCGATCCGCTGCCGCTGGACCTCTCGCGTTTTCCGCTCAGCCGGGCCGACGGCGTGTACGACATGGTCTATCGCCCGGCCGAGACGCCCTTGCTCCGCGCCGCCAAGGCCGCGGGATGCCGCACCGCGAACGGGCTCGGCATGCTCCTCTACCAAGGTGCCGCGGCTCTGGAGCTGTGGACGGGTCTGCCGGCGCCGATCGAGGTGATGCGCGAGGCGTTGGGACGCGAGATCTACGGGGAGCCACGATGAGCGACACGACGTATCTGGGCATGCCGCTGGAGTTCTGGTCCGCCGGACCATTCGGCATCCCGTACCATCTCTGGTCCGTCTTCGTCGGGCTGGTCGGCCTGATCGTGGGCAGCTTCCTCAACGTGGTGATCCACCGGATGCCGCTCGACCAGAGCGTGGTCTCGCCGCCGTCGCATTGTCCCAGGTGCGACTACCAGATCCCGCTGCGGCACAACATGCCGGTGCTCTCGTGGCTGATCCTGCGGGGCAAGTGCGCCAACTGCGGCGCCCCGATCTCGCCGCGCTACATCGCGGTCGAGCTCTTCACCGGCCTGGTGTTCCTGGCCACGTGGCTGACGTTCGGACGTTCCGAGCCGCTGATGGCGGGCGCGCTGTGCCTGCTCTTCGCGGGCTTCATCGCGGCGACCTTCATCGACGTCGAGCACCTGATCATCCCGGACGAGATCACCATCGGCGGCATCGTCGTGGGACTGCTCCTCTCGGCCGCAGCGCCGGCGTTGCAGGGCGCGGTGAACGTCCCCGCCGCGATGAAGAGCAGCGCGCTGGGCATCTTCGTCGGCGGAGGCGTGGTGTACGCGGTGCTGAGGCTCGGGAAGCTGATGTTCGGTCGGCAGAAGGTGGAGCTGGAGCCGGATTCGGTGGTCGTGTTCCACGAGGCCGGAGTGGTCCTGCCCTCGGAGACGGTGCCGTACGAGGAGCTGTTCTATCGTCGGTCGGACGCCGTGACCTTCCAGGCGAAGCGGCTCGAACTGTCCGATCGGTGCTTCGTGGACCAGCCCGTGCGGTTGGAGCTCCGCCGCGAACCGCCGGTGCTTCGGGTGGGCGGCGAGACCTTCGAGGCGGAGCACGAGCCGTGGATGTCGGCCGTGGTCGACCGCATCGTGTTGCCGCGAGAAGCGATGGGCTTCGGCGACGTGAAGTTCATGGCGGCGATCGGCGCGTTCCTCGGTTGGCCGGCGACGGTCTTCGCGCTGATGGCCAGCTCGGTCCTCGGCGCCATCGTCGCCTTGGCGCTCATCGCGACCGGCCGGCAGAACTGGTCCGGCCGCCTCGGCTTCGGACCTTATCTGGCCGCGGCGGCGATGATCTGGGTCTTCGGCGGCCAGACCGTCGTCCGGCACTGGCTCGGCTACTGAGCCGGGCAGGTCGTCACAGGACCCGCACCCGGACGAACTTGACCTGCCCGGTCAGGTCGACCGCCCGGACGACCGGTCCGCTGCTGCCCGAAGCCGCGACGCTCGAGACCGGCGTCCAGGTCCCGGACGCCACTTCGTCCCGTGCCTCGACGACGTACGCGATCCCCGCGACCGCGGTGAAGGCCACCTGCAACTTCCCGTCCGCGCCGAGGGTCGCTGTCACGCTGGGAGCGGTGTTCGGAACATCGATGGTCCAGTTGGAGGCGGTGTTGCCGTAGGCTGACGGGTCCATGCGCCCCAGGGCGAAGCCGTAGCCGTCAGCGGCGGCCAGCCAAGGAGAGGACGGCAGATAATCGATTTTCTCGACCAAGATGTACGGCACGTAGCCGGCGTCCGGATGCGGCGGCTCCTGCGGGGGATCCGGCTTGAAGAGCTGGAGCGAATCGCCCGCGTTGTCGAGGACGTTGGTGTAG
>CANGMH010000053.1 GCA_947454005.1 Verrucomicrobiota bacterium | reverse complement strand
CTCCGGCCACGCGGTCGCCAACCTCGGCCTCCTCCGCCGCCTCGCCCTCAACATCCTCCGCCAGGACAAATCCCTCGCACGCGGCATCCACAGAAAACAGCTCCACGCCGCTCTCAACCCAGCTTACCTATCCCATCTCCTCAAAATCTGATGCGTCGGCCCTGTGTTGCGGGTTGCCCGATCGGACGAGGCCGCTAATCTTGGCGCATGTCCGAGATCGCCAACTTCGTGAACCACGGTTCAGCGCAGGTCACCCCAGCGCTGGTCGAGAAAGTCCTGCGCAGCCTCCCGATGTGGAAGGTGGAGTTCGCCCAGATCAACGCACCGCAGTTCCCGCACCTCGTGGACCAGCTCGAGTTCCTCGCCGACGCCGTCGAGGACGTCGCCGAGGGCGCCTACAAGGACCTTCCCTACCACGCGCTGACCGCCGCTGTGTTCGCCCTCACCTACGCACACCGGAAGATGGACCTCATCCCGGATTCGCTCGGCATGGTCGGGCGGTCGGACGATTCGAGCGTCGCCCGGGCCGTGCTCATCCTTCACGAACGCGCCTTCGAGCGCTACGCGGAGACCCGCGATTTCGATTGGGACAAGATCACCGACAAACCGTGATCCGCGGACAGCTCCCGAAGCGCGGACACGCTGGGGAACCTCTGCTCAGGTAGCCGAAGAATCTCGGCCCATTTGGCGCGGAAGGTGACGAACGCGCAAGCGGACCATCTTACGGCCAGAAATCTCGCAGGAGACCATGCGAGGGGTCCCTTCTGTGTTCTCAGGCCGCGCAATCAAGAAACCCCTCGCGGCGTCTCCCGCCCATGGACCGAGCCAGCGGCGCGGAGTGGTGGCCTAAAGAGGACTTCCGCCGGATCAGAGAAGCGTCCGAGACGCAAAAAGGCCGCGTGGAATCCACGCGGCCTCGGAACACTTAGAATTGCGACACCCGATCAAGCCTGAGCGGCTTGACGAGCGCGGAGCCGGCGATAGCCGAGCAGACCGAGGCAGGCGACCGCGCCGATGGCGCCATAGACGCGCGGCTCGGGGACCGGAGTCTCGACGTTGGAATAGTTGTAAGTGACTGAAATATTCGCAAAAGCAGTGGTGGTGAAATTGGGCGTGTTGTTTCCACCACCACCCGCTGCCCCTGTTGAAGTCACCGAAAACAAAGGCAAAACCACGTTGCCGGCACCAGTGAACTGGCCCAAATTGGACGTGTACGTCACCAAATCGGAGTCAGAACCTGCAGTAGTTCCAAAATCGCGCGACAGACCCGCACCGAGGTTGAGAGCAGTGTTCTGGACGGTCGGAATCGTGGTGACTACGGTTCCGCCGAGCGGATCCAGCAGAGTAATCGAGACAGTGGTGGTCAACACGAACGTTGCCGTTGACGACCCGGTATTGATAACGCTTTGGCCCGCAGCCGATCCACCAGACAAGGTAAACGAAACACTATCCAGAGTCCTCGTCCCGCCCACCGTGTTAAATTTCGGAACCGAAAGCGTTGTGCTGAAGTCAACAGTCTGCTGACTACCAATGGTTCCGTAGTTCGCTGTGTAAGGGCCGTCGGGGATACCGTAGGCCGGGATGGCAACCGCCGCGGCAACCGCGAGGGCGAGAATCGTTTTTTGGGTATTCATGGTCAGTTATTTCTAAAGTGTTCCGAACTGCTGAGAGGTTTCTAAAAGATTGTTCAACGTGGGTCAACCGATTTGTTCCTGACGGTAGGCTCAAGGTGGGTAGGAACTTTTCCGACCGCGGCACTTCCCGAAAGAGGCGCGGGTTCGGGATATCCGAACACCCGTCCCTCGAAATTACGGATGAGAACGTTGCCGTCTTCCCGGCCCAGGAGGTAGCTGGGGTTGACCGGCACTTTGCCACCGCCGCCGGGAGCATCGATCACGTACTGCGGCACGGCGTAGCCGGTGGTATGTCCCCGCAGGGACTCCATGATCTCCAAGCCTTTCCGCACGCTGGCGCGCAGATGGTCCGACCCCGCGATGAGGTCGCACTGGTAGAGGTAGTACGGGCGCACCCGGCACATGATCAGCTTGTGCACATGGGCCTTCATGACCTCCGGGTCGTCGTTGACGCGGCGGAGCAGTACCGATTGGTTCCCGAGGGGGATCCCGGCATCGGCCAACCGCGCGAGGGCCTCCCTAACTTTGGGGGTGAGTTCCCGCGGATGGTTGCTGTGGATGCTGACAAATAGGGGATGGAACTTCCGCAGGAGCTCGCAGAGCGCCGGCGTGATCCGCTGGGGCAGGAAGACCGGGATGCGCGTGCCGATGCGGAGGAACTCGACATGCGGGATGGCCCGGAGCCGCGAAAGCAGGTAGCCGAGCTTGTCGTCGCCGAGCAGCAACGGGTCGCCGCCGCTGAGCAGCACGTCGCGGACCTCCGGATGCTGCTCGACGTAGGCGATCTGGCGATCGAACTCGGGATGGAAGTCGTAACCGGCCGCGTTGCTGACCAAGCGGGACCGCGTGCAGTACCGGCAATAGGCCGCGCACCGGTCGGTGACCAAGAACAGGACCCGGTCCGGATACCGGTGGACCAGCCCCGGGACCGGGGAATGGCTGTCCTCGCCGCACGGATCGCTCATCTCCCAATCCGCGGTGCGCGTCTCCTCCATCCGGGGCACGACCTGGCGACGGATGGGGCAATCCTCGTCGTCCGGATCGATCAGGTTGAAGAAGTACGGCGTGATGGCCATCGCCAGCTTGGAGCGGGCGAGCGTGGCCCCGGCGCGTTCGGAGGCCGTCAGCGCGGGCAGGAGCTTTTCAAGTTGCTCCAGAGTGGTGATGCGGTGCTTGAGCTGCCAACGCCAATCGGACCAATCGGCTTCGGGCACATCGGCCCAAGGACCACGGCCGGGTTCATGGAATCCTTTCAGCGCAAGGAATGCCGCGGAAGGGGGGGCGCCGCTGGCAGCCGGCAAGGGCTCGGAGTGCATCGTTGGGCGGCCACATTAGGACCAGAGCCCGGAGCGTCAAGAAACCGGGCGGGCAGAGGAGTCCATCTGGAAAGCAGGAAAGCAGGAAAAACCGGCCGAAAAAAAGTGACGAGCCGGCGCACGCGTCGTGATGCCACGTCCCCGCGGTCGCGATCGGTCCATGGGCTGTGGAATCGTCGCGGGTCGCCACCGGAACCGTTCTGGATGCGGCTCCCGGCTCCTGATCCCAAGATCCTACACCGCCCCGCTCAGTCGTGGGTGATCGCCATCAACCGGCCTTGCAGCTCTTCGCACAGACGGGCCCGGCCGGCTTCGTCGATGTCGCGCGGGACCATGATCGGTGCACCGAGCATCACCTCCACGCGGCTGAACGGCAGCGGGACCTGGAATCGGTCCCAGCTGCGCAAGGTCTTCTTCCAGCCCAGCCGATAGCTGAGGGGCACGATGGGCAGGCCGGTCAGCTGCGCCGCGAGCACGACGCCCTCTTGCACCTGGTAGCACGGGCCGCGCGGACCGTCGGGCGTGATGGCGAGGTCGCATCCGGCCTTGGCGGCGGAGATCAGCTCCCGCAGCGCCGCGCTGCCGCGCCGGCTCGATGAACCTCGGGCGGCCACCACGCCGGACAACGCCATCACCCGCGCCAGGAGCCCGCCGTCGCGGCTGGCGCTGATGAGCGCCGCAACGCGCCGACCGGCCGTCGGTTTGGCGACATGCCGCCGGTAGAGATTGAACGAGAGCGCGAGCCGGTTGTGCCAGAAGACGAAGATCGCCCGGTGGGTGCCGCCCGCCCAGCACAGGCCCGACCGGTCGTCGAAACGCCACCGCAAGGTCGAGGCGAGCGTGTTGATCAGCGCCCAGATGAGCCAGGCGGCGAGTTCGCCGTGCCACTTCAACGGTTCCGGGACGACGACCTGGCTCCGGGGGCCCGCGGAGGGCGGCGGGTTCGGTGGGCTGCCGTCCATCACGCGCCTTTCTTGAGGCAGGCGCGGACCAGCTGCTCGACGGTCGCGGTCTCGCCCAGCAGCGACAACGCGCCCCGGACCGCTTCGTGGGCATCCGTGGGCTTGAACCCCAGCGCGCTCAGCGCCAGCACCGCGTCGTTGAGCTTCGTGTCCGCGGGAGAGGCCCCCTTCGCCCCCGCCGCTCCCGGCGCGCCGCCCGTGCCGAAGGCGCCGAGCTTGTCCTTGAGCTCGACGATGATGCGTTCGGCCGTCTTCTTGCCGACGCCGGGGATGCTGGAGAGCGCCTTCACATCGCCGGCCGCGACCGCGACGCGGAAGCCGGCGACGCTCGTGCCGCTGAGGACGTTCAGCGCGAGCTTCGGCCCGACGCCCGAGACGGCGTGGACGAGCAGGCGGAACAGGTCGCGCTCGGCGGTGCCCATGAACCCGTAGAGGACATGGGCATCCTCGCGCACCACGAGATGGGTGAGCAGATGCACCTCGCTGCCGACCGGCGGCAGACGGTCGAACGACGACAACGGGATGAGCGCCTCGTAGCCGACGCCATGGACATCCACCGTGACGGTCGTGGGCAGCGCATCGACCAGCTTGCCGTGGAGAAACGTGATCACTCGCCGCGGAGTGAAGCATCCGCCGCGCACCGGGGAAAGGCGGGAAGCGGCGCCGCGAGTGGGCGAGTAGGCCAGTAAGCCAGTGGACCTTTAGGGGGAAGAAGGATCGGCGCGCGGCTTCCCTTCCGCCGGCCGACGGCCTCGGACTCTGCCGCAGGATCCGACACTCCTCCGCCGACCTGCACCGCCAAGCGGTCCGCCGGTGCGCGGCGGGTTCATCGAGCGGCCGTTGCGTTCAAACTCTTCGCGAGCGCCGCGGCTTCCTGCTCGGAGAACGATCCCGAGATCTGGGCCTTCCCGCCCGCGATCTCCGCGGCAACTCTCGGCGCCGACCGGACCTTGCCGTCGACCACGATGGCCAGACGCTCACCGACATGGTCACGGGTGATCTGCGCGAAACGCTTGGCACCGGAAGCCGTGAAGGTGAGATCGATCTCGGAGGCCCCGGTGAGCGGGTTCTTCGCGGCGACGGCGGTCTTGATGGCGGAACGGTCGAGCAACGGCAGCTTCTGGACGTGCAGCCTCTCCTCGACGGCATTTCCCGCGGCCGTGCCGGGATGCGCGCAGATCAACGGCTCCGAATCCGCCGCGGCTTTATCGAGGACCAACCGGATCTCGAAAGCCGCTGGTTTCGACGGCTCGGCGGCGAACAGTGAGAACGCGAGCAGACAACCGAGAGCGAGTATCTTTGTTTTCATGGGGGCGTTGTTCTGATTCCACCCGCTGGAACCGGGATGCCTACCGCGAAGTAACGCCGCCGCTCATCCCGCGACCAGGGTCTTCGTCTTCGACAGCAGCCTCACCTCGCCGATGACCATGCCTTTGTCCACGGCCTTGCACATGTCGTAGATGGTCAGCGCCGCGACGGTGACCGCGGTGAGCGCCTCCATCTCGACGCCGGTCGGCGCGGTGATCTTGGCCGAGGCGGTGATCTCGATGCGGTCGCGCGACGGCGGCACCGTGAAATCCACGGCGCAATGGGTGATGGGCAGCGGATGGCAGAGCGGGATCAGCTCACCGGTCTTCTTGGCCGCCTGGATCCCGGCGATGCGGGCGGTCGCGAGCACGTTGCCTTTGGCGATCCGGTCGGATTCAACGAGCGCCAACGTCTCCGGCGATAGACGGATCTCGCCGCGGGCCACGGCTTCGCGGAGCAAAGCGGGTTTGTGCGAGACGTCCACCATGCTGGCCTCGCCGGTGGCGGAGATGTGGGTGAGCTGGCCCATGCGCGCAGCGTGGCGGGAAGCATCGGCCGGAGCAACCCAAGCCGCGCGCGGCCTCAGCGCGGACACGGCCGCATCCGCCCGTTACCGCTCACATCGACAACTGCACCAACCGCTCCTGCAACTGCTCGGTCCACCGCGCGACATAGCTCATCACCCGATAGACCTGCTCCAGTCTCTCGAGCGGCAATGCGGCGCGTCGTTCCGGCGCACCGATCGCCGGCGCGGCGTCCCATAGCGCACCCATGGCCTGGAGTTCTCCGGCAAGCCCGTCGCGGAGCAGGTTCACCCGCCCCTGCAGGGCCATGAGGGTGTCGGCCCGTTCGAGGCCTTCCTGCATGAGCCGGAGCTTCAGCATCGGCGAGGTGGCGGTGGATTTCTTCGCAAGGAAGGCGTCGGCATCGCGGCAGGTCTGTCCGACCTCGACGAACAGGTCCATCGTGCCGGGCGGGATCCGCTGGATGTCGCCGGGCTTGGCGCCGGCTTCCAGCTCGAGCAGATGGAGGAGGCGTTCGCGCGGTTCGCGGAGGATGTTGAAGGCGGAGTTCAGCGCGGCGTAATGCTCTTCCGCCGCCGCCTTCTCGGCTTCGGAAGCCCCGTGGAAACGGTCCGGATGCACCGCCGAGGCCATCGGCAGGAAACGCGCCTTGAGGGCGTCGGCATCGAGCCACGGGCGCCGGGGCTCGGAAAGGATGGCGAAGGCGTCGGTCATGGGTCTCTAAGAAGAAGTGCTCGCGAGGAAACCGCGGAGCCGGTCCGCGGCATGTCCGCCGCCTCTCAGCGACAAGCAAACCGCCCCCAAGGAAACGGCTGCTCGACGCCGGTTCACGCGCTGAAGCTCTCGCCGCAGGAGCAGCTCGTCGCGGCGTTCGGGTTCTTCACCTTGAAGCCGCCTTCGGTCAGGGCGTCCACGTAATCCAGCTCGGATCCGGTCACGTACAGCGCGCTCTTGGGATCGACGACCACGCGCACACCGGCGCTCTCGACGAGGATGTCGCGGTTCTGCGGCTGGTCCTGCAGGTCCATCTTGTACTGGAGCCCGGAGCAGCCGCCGCCCACGACCGCCACGCGCAGCACGCCCTGCGGACGGCCCTGGCGCGTGAGCAGCGAGGTGACCTTCTTGCCCGCGTCGCCGGTCAGCTTGATGAGCCGCTCGTCGCCCGTGCGAAAACTGGGCAAGGCGGCGGTGGCGGTGGCGGCTCCGATTTTTCCGGCGATCATGGCGCGGGGAACGTACGGGCCGTCCGCGGGAGCGTCAACGTATGCGGCCGGGCCGTCACAGGATGCCGCCGTCGATCTTCAGCACGGCTCCGGTGATGTAACCGGCCTCGGCGCCCGCCAAGAACCGCACCGCGGCCGCCACTTCTTCAGGACGCCCGAAGCGCCGCATCGGCACCTGCGCCAACGCGGCCTGCCGTCGCTCAGGCGGCAGAGACGCGAGCGCCTCGGTGTCGATATAGCCGGGGCACACCGCGTTCACGGTGATGCCGATGCGGGCGACCTCCTTGGCGAGCGACTGGGTGAGCGCGACCACACCGGCCTTGGCCGCGGCATAGTTCGCCTGTCCGGCGGGAGCGAGCAGCGCGCTGAGCGAGGCGATGTTCACGATGCGGCCGGTGCGTTGCCCGATCATCGGCGGCAACACCGCCTGGCAGCCGTGGAAGGTGGCGTCGAGGTTCGACGCGATGACGCGCGACCACGCGTCGGGCGGCAACGTGGCCAGCAGCCCGTCCTCATGGGTGCCGGCGTTGTTCACCAGCACATCGAGCCGTCCGTCGGCGGTCTTGATCCCGTCCACCGCGGCGGTCCAGGCCGCGCGGTCGGTGACATCGAGCGTCACGGTCCGGACGCGTCCGGGGGCCTCGAAGACCAACGCGTCGGCAGCGTCGCGACGCCCGCGCACGCCGAGCCAGACGCGGTCCGCCGGGGAAGCCGACAGGAAGGACCGCGCGATCGCCACGCCGAGACCGCCGTTGCCGCCGGTGATGAGGATGACACGCATCGCGGCGATCAGAGACGGGCGGGCAACGCGAAGGAAGGCGGAAATCCTTCAACCCGCCCGCAACTCAGCGCCGACCGCCTGCTCGTTGCTGCCGACCACGCTGACGACCGCCCTGCGCGCCACGCCGCGCCGGATGGCATCCGCCGCGACCACGACCTGCCATGCGCTGCTCGCGCCGAGTCCTTCGCCGAGGATCTGTCGGGGCGAGATCCGCCGGCCGCTCCAGCCCTCCCAAGCCGCGGCTTCCGCCGTGTCGGCCTTCCCTCCGGCAAGGCCATCCACCAACAGGTCGCCCGGATCCCCGACCGCGCCCAGGGCCGCGCTCATCCGGCGCGCCGCCGGCCCGCGGCCGTGTCCGGCGAGGAACAGCTCCGGCCCGGTCACCGCTGCCAGTTCGACCGACGACGGTTCGCGCCGCAGGCAGACCGCGCCCGCTCCTTCCGCGAGCGGCGCTCCGCGGCCGAGAAGCCGCAGCGCGTCGCCCGTGAGCCAATCGGCCTCCTCCGACGCGACGACGAGACAGCTGTCCACGCGGTCGGCGAGCAGCCAATCCGCGGCGAGCGCGAGCGCCTTGACCATCTCGCCTTGGTCGCCGACGACGGTGTAGTTGACCGCCGTGGTCGCGAAGTAGGCGGCAAGATGCGAGGCCGGCGCGTTGAAGACGGTCTCCGGGAACACCATCGGGCTCGCTGTGGCCGGCTCGCGCAACACCTCCGAATAGAAGCGCCGCGAATAGCCCACGCAGCCGCCGAACGCGCAGAAGACGATGCCGAGCCGCATCGCGCCGGACGCGATCTGCGCCGCGTCCTCCCCGACCGCCTCGATCGCCGCGGCGATGGCGAAGTGCGTGATCGGGCTCGTCCGCCGCAACCGCGGATGGGCCATGAACGCCGGGCGCGCCTCCGGAGCCGGCACGCGCCGGACCGACAACGGCACCGCGCGGCACGGCCGATCCAGACCGACCATCGGCACCGGCACGCCCGCGTCCAACGCGTCGCGCATCGCGGCGACGCCCCAGCCCGCCGGCGACACCGCCCCGATCCCGTGGATGAAGACGCGGCTCACGTCCACCTCCTCAGCACGAGGCTCGCGTTCGCTCCGCCGAAGCCGAACGAGTTGGTCAACGCGTGGCTGAACCGGGCTTCCCTCGCCTCGCGCACGAGCGGGAACCCGCACGCCGGATCGGGCGCGCCTTCGCCGGTCTGCGGCGGCAGCCATTGTCCGCGCAACGCCATGAGGCACACCGCCACCTCGACCGCGCCCGCCGCGCCGAGCAGGTGTCCGATGCCGGCCTTCGTCGAACTCACCGGCAACGCGGCGGCACGCGCGCCGGCCCAACGGGTGATGGCATGCGCTTCGGCGACGTCGTTGGCGGGCGTGCCGGTCCCGTGGGCGTTGACGTATCCGATGTCCTCCGGCGCCACCCGGGCCTCGGCGCAGGCCGCCCGCATCGCCGTCAGCGCGGCGTCGCCCTGCGGCTGCGGTTGCGTGAGATGATGGACGTCCGTCGCGGTCCCGTAGCCGACGACCTCGCCGAGGATCCCAGCGCCGCGGTGCATCGCGGACGCGAGCGTCTCCAGGCACAGCATCGCCGCGCCTTCGCCGAGGGCGAGACCGTCGCGGTCCGCGGCGAACGGACGGCAGGTGGTCGGCGACAACGCCTGCAACGAATCGAACCCGGCGAACACGAGCTGGCTCAAGGCGTCGTAGCCGCCCGCGAACACGCGCCGCGCCCGTCCGGACCGCACCAACCCGGCCGCGTGGCCGATTGCGTTGGCGCCCGAGGCGCACGCGTTCGCGATGACGGTGACCGGTCCGTGGAAACCGAAGGCGTCCGCGAGGTCCAACGCCTGCCGTTGCGCTTGGTAATGGACCACCCGGCGCGCCTGCCCGCGGTCGCTCGCAGGAGGCAGGACGGCCTGGCGATAGAAATCCTGCCCGAGCGTCATGCCGCCGCTGGTGGTTCCGAGCACCTGCGCGACCGGTCCATCGGCAGCGGCCCAACCGGCCTCGGTCCACGCCTCGTGCGCCGCGATGAGGAGCATCCTCGCGCCGCGTTCGAGACGACCGGTCCCGCGGTCGGTGAGCGATGTCGGCGGCAACGCGGACCGCAGGTCCACCTCGGCCGCGGTCCGCGTCCGCTGGCGCGACACGTCGAAGAGCGTGACCGGCCGGAAAGCGCGCCGGCCGGTGCGGAAGCCTTCGGCGTTGGCCGCGCCGCCGATCCCCAGCGGCGTCACGATGCCGATGCCGGTGACCACCACGCGGGGCGGCACGTCGGGACGGGATGGCGGCGGGAAGAGCATCAGCGGCGGGCGCACGCTAAGCAGTGCCGGCGGAAGGTCAACCGGCTTGGACAACGGACGCGTCCCCGTCCATCCAACGACGGCGCCATTGGGCCCGCGACAGCTTGCCCCGGTGGCTCGGAGCCAACGACGACACGAACCGCCACGCACGCGGCGTCTGCCACGCCGGCAGGCGTCCGATCAGATACGCGCGCAGCTCCTGCTCCGTCGCGGGCGTCCTCAGCTCGACGACCGCGACCACCGATTCGCCGCGGTCCCCTTCCTCGGG
Source organism: Verrucomicrobiota bacterium (assembly GCA_947454005.1). Classification (GTDB taxonomy): domain Bacteria; phylum Verrucomicrobiota; class Verrucomicrobiia; order Limisphaerales; family UBA9464; genus CAIVQB01. Next base: position 6,969 of record CANGMH010000053.1, on the reverse strand, counting down.
CACGCCGAAGACCAGGCATTCACGCACCGCCGGATGCCCCCGCAACTCGGCCTCGACGGCCTCGGGTGCGACCTTGCGGCCGGCGACGTTGACCAGGTCGCCCACGCGACCGCGCAGGAGCACGCCGCCGGTCGCGTCGAACTCGACCAGGTCCTGCGTGCGATAGACCCCGACGGCGAGCCGCTCGTCGCAACTCGGCCAGTAGCCGTCGCCGACCGCGGGACCGCGCACGATGAGACAACCGTCCGCATCACGTCCCAGCTCCACGCCGCGTAGCGGTTGGCCCGCGGCCACCGCATCGGTGCGCGGCGATGCGCCGGCGTCGTAGGCGATGCCGCCGCATTCGGAGGCGCCGAGGAAGTTGTGCAGCTTCAACCCGCGGTCGGCGAAGACGGCGTGCTCCAACGCGAGCGGCAAGGGCGCTCCGGCGGAGATGGCGAGGCGCACGGTGCGCGGGATCGCGCCGGCCTCGTGCCACGCGCGCCACATCGCCGGCACCGCGGGCAAGGTGAGCGGGGCATTGCCCACGCTCCGCGCGGCCTCCGCCACCGCGGCGGGAAGCGGCGACGCCACCAGCACCAGCGGGATGCCGTGCAGCAACAGCGGCAGCACCAGGTTGGAGAACCCGTAGCTGTGCGCGAGCGAGATCACCCCGAGATCCGGCTGCTCCGGCGACAACCCCATCGTCGCCACGATGGCATCGGCATCGGCTGCAAGCTGCCCGGCGGTGAACGCCACGCACCGCGGCGCGCCGGTCGTGCCGGAAGTGAGCTTGAGATGCGCGATGCCGGCAGGCGGTGGCGGGACGACCGGCGAAGGCTGTCCGGGTTCGAGCGGGCAGACCGGACGCCCTGCCCTCCACGCCCGGAGCAGCGCGAGGATGAACCCGACCGTTTGGCCGCTCGGGAAGACAAGTCCTGAGCCGTCGTCGATCCGCACGGAATCCGCCTCGGCCTCCAGTTCGGCGAAGGTCCGGACCCGTCCGGTCGCGGCATCGCGCACCGCCCACGCGTGCGGGGAGCGCGCGACGGTCTGGCGCCAGCGGAGGTCGAGCATTGCGGCGGCTGTTTGCCGGGCGATAGCGTCCGCCGCAAGCAGCGAGTGCAGAACCACCCCTCCAGCATCCCATCGTGTCCGGCCTCCCCGCCGACGTCTTCCGGACGGGCCGCCGCCGTCATGGCGTCGCTGGTGCTGGTCGTCTTGATGCTGGCCGGATGCGCCTCGGCGCCCGCGGCCCGCGGCCTGCGCCGGTTCGACTTCGCGCGCGACACGCTCGCCTTCACCAACGAGACGCTGTGGGAATACAGCCTCGATCCCGTCACCGGTCGCCAGGTCCACACCCGGCGCCCCGATCCGCCGGCGTTCTCGCTGCGCTGCTTCCCGATGGCGCGGGTCGCGCGGCAGTTCCATCTGCACGCACGGTTCGAACCCGATCGACCCAGGCTATCCGGGGCGGAGACATCGCGTCGTGTCGATGCCGTGCTGGCGCGGAGCCCGCGCACCGGGAGCACGCCCGACGACCGGATCGTCCTGCCCGGATACACCGGACTCCGGGAGCTCTCAGCGGACCGCATGGGTCCGATGCAGCGCCAGGTCGGCGGCGCATGGCAGAGCTACGCGCAGCGCGGGAACTGGCGGATGGTCTTCCCCTTCAGCGACGCCCACCAAGCGCGCCAAGCCGAGCGGTTCCGGTCCAAGATCGACGCCGGCGAGGTCCCGGTCGCCCATGTGGTCACCTTCCCTGCCCTGACCATCAACCACGGCGTGCTGCTCCATGCCGCGCGCGCCACCGCCGACGGACTGGAGTTCGACGCCTACGACCCCAACTCGCCGGCATCGCCGCTCACGCTGACCTTCGACCGCGCCACCCGGCGGTTCCACATGCCGGCCACCCGCTACTTCATCGGCGGTCCGGTGGATCTCTACGAGGTCTACGGCGACGCGTGGCACTGACATCCGCGACCGGAGCAGGCGCGGAAAGCAGCGATCCAAAGCCAGCGCGGTCGGAAGCCCGACCTTCCTTCCCGACGATCGCCTTGTCCGATCGCGCCGAGCCTACTCCTTCTTCTTGGTCGGCACGTGGGTGTCCCACGTCCGGCCGGATTCGGGCGAGATGTGGGTAAAGCCGGTGCCCGAGGGAGGATTGGGGATGCGGATCAGGACTTGGCAGCCGGGGCACTGGATCTGCCGGCCGGCGAATCGCACCTCGCACTTCAGCGGTTGGTCGCAGTGGGAGCAGTAGAACTTGAACTCGGAGGTGACGGGGGTGTCGGACATGATCCCCTTATGCGCAAACCAGCGCCGGATGGGATCAAAAATCTTTCCGGAAGATCCCGTGATCCCTTTCGCGGCTGCTTTGCGCATGGATGGACGGTATGCCATCGCCATCGCCCATGAACGACCCCGCCGGTTCCGACGAGACGATCTTTGCCGCCGCGCTCCAGTGGGAGACGCCCGCCCAGCGCGCCGCCTATCTGGACGAAGCCTGCGCCGGCAACCCCGGACTGCGCGCCCGTGTCGAAGGCCTGCTCCAGGCCATCGGCGAGGCGCAGACCTTCCTGGAACGTCCCGTCGGCGTGCCCCGCCCCGCCCCGGCCGGCGCCGCGGCGACGGTGAAGATCGGCTTCACCGACCTGCTGCCGGCCGCCGAAGGCCCGGGCACGAAGATCGGCCGCTACAAGCTGCTCCAGCAGATCGGCGAAGGCGGGTGCGGCACCGTCTTCATGGCGGAACAAGAGGAACCGGTCCGCCGCCGCGTCGCGCTCAAGGTCATCAAGCTGGGCATGGACACCAAGTCCGTGGTCGCCCGTTTCGAGGCGGAACGGCAGGCGCTGGCGATGATGGACCATCCCAACATCGCCAAGGTGCTCGACGCCGGGGCGACCGATTCCGGCCGGCCGTTCTTCGTGATGGAACTCGTCCGCGGCATCCCCATCACCCGCTACTGCGACGAGAACAAGCTGGATACCCAAGCCCGGCTCGACCTGTTCATCAAGGTCTGCCAGGCCATCCAGCACGCGCACCAGAAGGGCATCATCCACCGCGACATCAAGCCGTCGAACATCCTCGTCACCCTGCACGACGGCGTGCCGGTGCCCAAGGTGATCGACTTCGGCATCGCCAAGGCGACCGAGGGCCGGCTGACCAACGCGACCTTGTTCACCGCCTTCGAGCAGTTCATCGGCACGCCCGCCTACATGAGTCCGGAACAGGCGGAGATGAGCGGCCTGGACATCGACACCCGCTCCGACATCTACGCCCTCGGCGTGCTGCTCTACGAGCTGCTCACCGGCAAGACGCCCTTCGACGCCAAGGAACTGGCCCAGTCCGGCATCGACGCCATGCGCAAGACGATCCGGGAAAAGGAGCCGCAGCGGCCGAGCACCCGGCTGACGCAGGCGATGGTAGCCGACGAGGTCACGAGGCGGACCACGGGCAACGACGAACCGTCCGCCTCCTCACGTCGGCGGCTACAAGAGTTGGTCAACCTGATCCGCGGCGACCTCGACTGGATCGTGATGAAGTGTCTGGAGAAGGACCGCACGCGGCGATACGAGACGGCCAATGGACTGGCGGCGGACCTCAAACGGCATCTGGACAACGAGCCGGTCGTCGCCCGTCCGCCGAGCGCGGCCTACAAGTTCCAGAAGGCCTATCGCCGCAACCGGCTCGCCTTCACCGCGGCGGCGATCGTCTTCGTGTCCCTGGTGGTCGCGTTGGCTTTCATCTGGGTGGCCGCCCGGCGCGAAGGGCTGGCGCGGGTCCACGAATCCATCCAACGGAACCTGGCGGAGCAACAGCGGGCCGAGGCCCAGTCCGCGCAAAAGCTCGCGGTCACCGAGCAACAGCGCGCCGATGCCCAGGCGCGGAAAGCGACCGAGAACCAGGCGCGATCGCGTCGCCTGCTCTACGCGGCGGACATGAATCTCGCCCAGCAATCGCTCAAGCAGAACAATCTCGGCAAAGCGCGCCGGTTGCTGGAACGGCACCGTCCGCCGCCCGGAGAGGAAGACATGCGCGGCTGGGAGTGGCGTTACCTGTGGCAACTCACCCGCAGCAGTGCCCTCGTGACGCTCACCAACCGGCCGACCACACGCGGATTCGACGTCAGCTTCTCGCCGGATGGCACGCGCCTGGCCGTCGGTTGGTTTGACGGACGCGTGGACTTGTGGGATGTCCCGGGCCGGCAATTGCTGCGCGTGCTCACCGAGCACAAGCATACCTACGCGCATGTGGCCTTCTCTCCCCATCGCAATCTCCTGGCGGCCACCTCCGAACCCAAAGTGGTCAGCCTGTATGACCTCGACTCCGGCCGGGATAGCATCCTCTGGCGTGCGCCTGACCAGGGCGGGTGGGGCGTCCGTGACCTGTCGTTCTCGCCGGATGGTTCCAAGCTGGTCATCTATGCCGGATCCAGCCCCGAACTTGGCGACGCCGTGTGGGTGGTGGATGTGGCCTCCACCCAAAATGGGAGCCGCCATTCAACCCTTCACATAGGTAGCGCATTCTTGGGTGCCGCCCGGCTTTCTCCCGACAACCGGCGTCTGTATCTGGCGCGTTCCGACCGCCCGAACTCCCGCGTCAGCATCCAGTGCCTCGATCTGACCACCGGCAAGGAACTCTGGCAGACCGAACCGCAACGCGACTCGGGACTATCCGCCATGGCCCTCTCGCCGGACGGACGGCTGCTGGCTTCGGGCTCGGGATTTGAAGATCCGACCATCCGCATCTGGGAGGCCGCGACCGGCCGGCTCGTTGCCCGGCTCGACGGACACTCCGGTTGGGTGGGCAAGCTGGCGTTTTCCAAGGACGGCCGACGGTTGATCTCCGCTTCAACGGATCAAACCATCCGTTTTTGGGAGACGGGCACCTGGACTGAAACCAAGGTGCTGCGCGGTCACAGCGACGAGGTCCATGCCGTCGCGATCTCGGAGGCCGCGCAACTCGTCGCCAGCGCGGGCAAGGACGGGAATCTCATGTTGTGGCAGGAGGATGGGAAAAGCGCGATGGATGGCTATCGCCGTCTGCCCGAGGACCTCGGTGTCGATCAGGTTCTGACGCTGGATCAAGCGCGCGTGGTGATGCTGCCACCGGGCCGGCTGCCGGAGATCTTGGATCTGAAAGGTGACTCCACGCCGGTGCTCCTGTCCGGGATCGACTCCTCCACCATCCCGCTGGGCAAGTTTGGCGCCACCCTGGGCTGCTTCTGGAATGGCACGAACCAGATCCTCGTCAGCGAACTCCGCGGGGCCGAGTTGATCCAACGTGGAGCCGTCACGCTGGATTCCGGCACCCGCCCATCCGGAGCCGCTTACAACCCTGCGCGCCAGCTCCTGGCGTGGAGCGAAGGCACCAATTCGGCCTCCGTTTATGTGACGAGCCTCGCGACACCCGGCCGCCGGATCGAACTGCGGAACACCGTCTCCAAGGTCATCCCGTTTCGCTTCAGTGAAGAGGGTTCCTGTCTGGCGGCCGCGACCCCGGATCGGCGTGTCCTGCGGGTCTGGAACGTCGAAACCGGGCTGGTCGTGGCATCCCTTGATTCGTTGTTTGGCGGGTTTGTCGATGCGGTCTTCGCCGCGGCGGGGCAGGTCATGGTCGTGGCGAGGCAAACGGGTAACGGCCATGAGATCCTCTTCTACGACCTGGTCCACGCCGACCGGGCACCAAGACGTGTTCCCGGGAAAGACAACTCCACTGCACTGGCTGTTTCTCCCGATGGCGGACTGGTGGCTTCGTCCAACGAAGCGGGTCAGGTCCGGTTGTTTGATCCCGCCAAAGGCGAGTTGATCGAGACCCTCCACGGCCACCTGAATGCGGTGGTCGGCATCGCCTTCTCCCCCGATGGACGACGGTTGATCTCTACGTGCGGTGGGCGCGAAACCGTCAAGCTCTGGGATGTCAGCACCCGACAGGAACTGCTGACATTAGGCGGCACCGGCTCGCTTCTATACGCAGCCCGCTGGAGTGCCGATGGCGACGTGATCCTCGCCGGCGCACCGTGGCAGGCCTGGCGCGCGCCGACGTGGGCGGAGATCAACGCGGCCGAAGCGAAGGATAAGTCGGAAAACAAACAGCCATGAATCCGAACCGCGAAGAAGCCCTTTTCGCCGCCGCATTGGAGCAGCCCTCCAGCGAGCGCGCCGCCTTTCTCAACGGCGCCTGCCTCGGCGACGATGCCCTGCGGCGACACATCGAAGCCCTGCTGGTTGCGCATGACGCGACGTTGAACCCGCTGGCGACGCAGGCCGAAGCCGCGCGTCCCACCATCAAGCTCGATCTCGCCGACGCTCCCGACGAGGCCGTGGGCCAGACACTGGGGCGCTACAAGCTGCTGGAGCGCGTCGGCGAAGGCGGCTGCGGCGTGGTCTATGTCGCCGAGCAGACCGAACCGGTAAGGCGTCGCGTGGCGCTGAAAGTCATCAAGCTGGGCATGGACACCAAGCAGGTGGTCGCCCGCTTCGAGGCGGAGCGCCAGGCGCTGGCGATGATGGACCATCCCAATATTGCCAAGGTGTTGGATGCGGGCACGACCGACGCGGGCCGGCCCTACTTCGTGATGGAACTGGTGCGTGGCATCAAGATCACCGACTACTGCGACCAGGCCGATCTCAGCACCAAGGAACGGCTCGATCTGTTCATCAAGGTCTGCCAGGCCATCCAGCACGCGCACCAGAAGGGCATCATCCACCGCGACATCAAGCCCTCGAACATCCTGGTCACCCTGCACGATGGCGTGCCGGTGCCCAAGGTGATCGACTTCGGCATCGCCAAGGCAACGGAAGGCCGGCTGACCGACAGCACGGTCTACACGCAGTTGCATCAGTTCATCGGCACCCCTGCCTACATGAGTCCGGAGCAGGCGGAGATGAGCGGCCTGGACATCGATACGCGCAGCGACATCTACAGCCTGGGCGTGTTGCTCTACGAACTGCTGGCCGGCAGCACGCCATTCGATGCGAAGGAGCT
>CANGMH010000052.1 GCA_947454005.1 Verrucomicrobiota bacterium | reverse complement strand
CGCGCTTCGGTCGACTACGACGGCATCGGACCCGAGGCGCCCGACCAGTTCAATCTCGTCTTGCAACGACTCCAGCAGCCGGGCTCGGAACTCGTCGAGGCGCAGGAGTGGGCACTACGAAGGGGTTTAGCCTGGTGGAGGCCCGGGAGTTATGGGGCACGATGTCCAGATTGAGGCGCCTGAGATTCGATATCTGCGTCAATAATAGCGGGGACATCAGGGAGAGTCTGCTGGGGAAGCTCTCCGGTGCATCAGAAAACTTCGGGCCGATCTGGGAGCCGGGGCATCCCTATCGGCGGCTGATCCGTGCGGCTGGCGTCCGCTACCTCCTGGATGATACGGTGAGCGTTCCATCAAGCTGTCCGAATGTGTATGATGCGCATTTGAAGATGGCTCGGTCGCTCGGCGAGGCCGACCTGTGTCTGGATGATCTGGTGAGTGGATTTGGGCGAACACTGAAGCGCCGTGCGGAACATGTCGGGTTGCACCCATCTGCAACTCAGGAGTGCCGTTTATGGCCTCGGGATAAGTGGATCGAGCTGGCCGAGCGCCTTCTTGCCTTGGGCCTTGAGGTCTCGGTCTTCGGCTCTGAGGGCGAACGCGCTCAGTTGCGCACTGAGTTTGGTCATCTGGTGGAAAGGGAGCGCTTCAGCATCTGCGTGGGCGGTCTGGAGTCGTTCCTACGGGCGTTGTCGGGCATAGGTGTCATGGTCGCCCTCGACAGTTTTGCGATGCACGCCGCGTTCTTCGGAGGTTGCAGGGTTGTCGTGATCAACGGCGCCAACGACAGCCGCATCTGGGCCCCGCCTGGAAGCGTGGTCTTGGAGAATGGAGGGAGCTGCCCGAGATACCCGTGTTACAATAGCCCTAGTTGCGGGGATGGCCTGGTCGGATTGTATTCATGTATCCGGGCTATCCCTGTTGAAAGAGTATTGGAGAAGGTAGTAGCAGCGAGCGCGATCTAAGGATGGCGATCGTTGGTCCTAGAAGTCAGGACCATCCAGTGGCGACGACCTATGTGCCGGAGCGGTGAGGCAGTTCGATCCGGTCCATGATGTCTGCGGGACGGTATCCGGTTATGCGGCCCAACCATTCGGCAAAGCACACCGATTTGCCAAACCTGGTCCAGCCCGATGAAGCAGAAGCGCCGGCAGGACAACATAGGCCTCACCCGGTTTGTGTCCTGTTGAACGGTGATGAGGAATCACCTGGATGACCTGACCCCGACATCCGTGATGGAGACCTGGTGGAACTGGTTCAGGGCACTGGCTGACCTTCGGGAACAAGGGACGCGATTAATTGGAGGCTCGCCTACGGACCCCTTCATCGCAGCCGCGCCCGGAGATACCGGTCGTGGCGGGGACCTCGCCCAGCATCGAGGACGCCCCGATGCCATGGCCAGTGCCGGCGGCGATTTTGAAGGCTTCAGGTCTGTGGCCAAGGTGAGCTAAACGGGGCTCCAAGTGCTGTACCGTGGGCCCTCGGGCTTTTGTCGGGCTCGAGGCACGAGGGGTTCGGTCCGCACTTGCAGGAGGCCACGGAGGCCGATTGTCCGATGAGCTGTTCCAACGTGCGTCCGATACCGGAGGAGGTCGGCGCTGGGGCGTTCCTCTTTGCCCCGGGATGGTGTTCCTGTGAACATCAACGCTGCGGCCTACCGTGTTGGCGACGCCCGGCGGCGGGATGCGATCGTAGTTCGTGCTCGGGCACGGGTGGCGCTCTCTTCCTGGAACTGCTACGCGGAATAGATCTTCGCTGGCTATTGTCCGCTGCCGGAAGCGGTGACGGGTTGGGGTGTTCGACGGCGCCGGCAGACTGTGACGACAGACTGTGACGCTCATCTACGTGAATGGGCGCGTCCTGGTGGCGGCGTTGGCATTTTCGCAATAAATCTCAGAAGTTGGCGCCCTACACGTCCAGTCAGGATGGTGGGATCCCGTTTCGTCGGCGCCCGTACAGGCACGTCCCATCGGTGATTCTGGCCGGAACTCTGGCGCCGGGCGGGCCGCTTGCCGACACACCGATCAATGTTGCCGACGCCGGGGAACCAACCGGGGCTTGATTGCCTCGCGATCCAGATCACTGAAGATAGCGCAATGCTGTTCAGTTTGAGATCGATGGCAATCTTGACAGTAGTCTCTATACTGGTGAGGATTTCTTTTTTGATGAACTTCGGCGAAGTTAGATTTTGGGTCATCTTGGGCGTCAGCCTGCTCGCCGTCGGTATCCTCCGACTGCCGGTCAAATGCTGGTGGTCGGCACGGACCGACACGTTCGATCGCGTCGCATTGATCAGCATCGGCTTGCTGTTGTTGCTGGCGGTGAGCTGGCAGACCTTCATGATCTATGCCGCGAGTGCTCTCGCGACTTTCTGCAGTCTGAAGTGGATCATGCAACGGCCCGAGGAACGACGGCTACTCGGGCTCGCTGTGCTCGCGCCCGCGCTGTTGTTGCCCCTGTTTTGGTACAAGTACGCCAATTTCTTGCTGAATGATGTGGCGGGATTAGGGGTGGTCTCCGCTGCGGGCCTCATCATTCCGGCGGGCATCTCCTTTTACAGCTTCCAGAAGGTGGCGTTCGTGGTGGATACGATCCGACAACGGCAACCGCTTCCGTCGTTCCTCAATTTTTTGAACTTCGCCGGCTTCTTTCCGCAGGTGGTCGCCGGTCCTATCGAGCGCCGAGAGGATTTGCTGCCTCAAATGGAGCGCTTCCGCTTCCGCTGGAACGTGACGGACATCAACGAAGGATGCCGACGGATCACCTTGGGGCTGTTCTACAAATGCGTGCTGGCCGACAACTTGGCCACCCTCAATCCGCCGGAACTTCCGGGCAACGCGTACGCTGTCTGGCTCGCGAATCTCCTGTTCGGCCTGCGGATCTATTTCGACTTTGCCGGGTACAGTCTGACCGCGCTAGGTATCGCCCGCTGCCTCGGGGTGACTCTGACCCTCAACTTCGCGAGTCCCTATTGCTCCACGAGCATCGGTGAGTTTTGGCGGCGTTGGCACATCTCGTTGAGCCAATGGTTTCGCGACTATGTATACCTGCCGCTGGGTGGTGGTAGGTCGCGTTGGTGGTGGGCGGTTCTTGTCGTTGTCTTTTTGGTCTCCGGTATCTGGCACGGCGCGGGATGGTCTTTCGTCCTTTGGGGCGCGATGCATGCAGCCTTCATGATCTGTCACCGGCTGTCGTCCAAACGGATCCAGCTCTCGGCCTTGGCGGGGTGGCTTCTCACGCAGGCCTCCGTGTTGCTCGCGTGGTTGCCGTTTTATGAGGTCCGGCCGACCGTCATGCTCACGAAGCTGCAGAGCCTGTGCCTGCCGGCCAGCTACGTTCCGGAACGACTTCGTGCCCTGCTGGCGGCAATGGATACACGCCAGCAGTTGTCCATTGCCCTGTTCCTGGGGCTCACCGCCGTGGTCGTGTTCGCGGAATGGCGTTCCCTCCGGACGGAGCAGCCGTACAGGCATCTGATGCACTCGTGGGTCCTGATCGTGATGGTGCTCCTAATGGCATGGTTCACCCCCACCACCAGCAACAGCTTCATCTACTTTGCATTCTAAGACCAACATACCTTGGCTGGCGCTTATGCTTGCCGGCCTCGGGTTCCTGTCGTTCGGAGCCAGTGCCCTGTATTGTACGCGCGGGCATCCCGAGGTGACGTTTTTCCGCGATGCATGGCGCGTGAAACGCGCCTGGGGTAGTCGCCCGGCCGTCGCGGGGCAACCGCGTGCCGTCATATGCGGTGGTTCAAGCGCGGCGTTCGGGATCATTCCCCGGCAGATCGAAGCAAAATATGGCGTACCCACGGTGAACATGGGGTTGCATGCCGGATTTGGGCCGCGGCTGCTCACCCGCGTGGCGCTCCGAGAGGCCAGATCTGGTGACGTCCTGGTCTTGGCGATTGAACCGAAGTTGCTGGTCCAGGAATGGGATCAGCCGGCACTTGGGGTGCAGTTCGCGTTGGCCAGCGGCCTTGGAGGATTGCTCGATAAGGCCGGAGACGGTTGGCGAGTGGGCCCTGATCTTACCCCGTACCTCGCACTGCGGCCAGGCGCGTGGCATACGCTGGTGCTTGCGGGGCGGACGGCGGCCCGCAAGCCATTGGGTCGCTATTTGCCTGGAGACCTTTCGACGGATGGATGGATGCAGACCCCGATCCGCTGGCAAGTCCCTTCGGTCGTGGGAAAGCATCTGGCACTATCCATGGACGCCCGCACTGAACTGCGATCCGTCGCGGAGTGGGGCAGGACAAATAACGTCACGGTCGTGTATGCGCTTCCGTGGGCCTACAGTGCCGAATCGGACGCCGCCGGACTTCGGGCGTCCAACCTCGGATTGCTCCGCGAGATCGCCGGCATCATGCCGGTGATCGCGGGTGGGAATCTAGGTGCCGTGAGTGATCCGGGACGGTTTCTCGATTCGGAGTGGCACCTTGACGCGAAAGGGGCGGAGGCGAGATCCGACGAATTGGGCGAAGCGCTCCGGTCGCGGCGGTTCCTCTCTGCATCAGATCTTGATCGTCCTATCCAGACGCCCCCGGCACGGTAGGCATCTTCGATCGGACCTGCCGCACAGCGGCACATGTCCCGGTTCTTCCGGTGAGGGGGTGTCTAGCAGTTCATTGTAAAACACCGGAACGACGGCTATGAGAAATCGATGTGGTTCGTCCGACTGGGATGGATGGAGCCGTTGATTCCCGGGTCGACATGTTCTTCCTGGACCTTCTCTGGCGGACCCAGATGATCAGCAACGGCTGGATGGAAGGCGTCGACAACAAGACCAAGGCCATGTTCCGACCGCTCTACCGCCCCGGCAGCGAACTTTTCTTGATTCTCTGCCGACTCGGTATCCATGCAACCAAGGTCAATTTCGGCGGCGGTTGAGACTCATCCCCAGCACCAAACCTCCCGGAAGAACCCGGTTCACCGAATGAGAATCCTGATCCATGACTACGGCAGCTACAGCTTTCCCGTGCAGCTTGCGCGGCAGATGGCCGACGACGGGCATGAGGTCTTCTACTGCTGCTCGGACTTTTACGAGGTGAAGGGCAGCATCCAACGGCTGGCCGGTGACCCGCCGAACCTGCAGTTGAAGGTTCTTTCGATCGGTGAGCCGCATCAGAAGTACAAGTTCCTCCAGCGGGCGCTCCAGGAACGGCGCTATGGCCACTGCTTGGCGCAGCACGTCCGGGATACCAAGGCTGAGGCGGTGTTGAGCTGCAATACTCCGCTGCTGACCGCCGACATCCTGCAACAGGGCTGCCGGACGGCGGGCGTCAAGTATATCCATTGGGCGCAGGATCTGCATGCGCTGGCCATCGCGACCGTCCTGAAAGCCAAGCTGCCGTTGGTGGGCGGCTTCCTCGGTGCCTATTTCGCGGGACTGGAGAAGCGCATCATCGAGCGGGCGGACGCGTGCGTGGTGATCTCGGAGGATTTCCTCGATGAACTGAAGTCACTAGGAATCCAGCCGCAGAAAGTGGCCGTGGTGCCCAACTGGATGCCGCTCGACGAGATGGTCCCGACCCCGAAGGTGAACGAATGGTCCAATCGCCAGGGCTTGGCCGAGACGTTGAACCTGATGTATGTCGGTACGTTGAGCCTAAAGCACAATGCCGGACCGTTCCTCGACCTCGCCGAACATTTCCGGAACCAGCCCCGGGTCCGGATTGTCGTGGTATCGGCTGGCAGCGTGTTCGACGCCCTGAGGGAGGAACGCCGAAGGCGCGGGCTGGAGAACCTCGTCCTGCTCGGTTGGCAGAAGTACGCCGAGCTGTCGCTCGTGTTCGGGGCGGCGGATGTCCTCTTCGCCACGGTTTCGGCGGAGGGATCCCGTTTCTCGGTGCCGTGCAAAGTCCTCAGCTATGCCAGCGCGGGCCGCCCGGTGCTTGCGCAGATGCCCGCTGACAATCTTGTCCGCCGCCTCGTGGAGCAGAATCGATTCGGTCTTTCTGCCGACCTGGACGACCGTATCGCACTGACCAAAGGTGCCGAACGGCTGCTTTTGGATGAGGCGTTCCAGGGACAGTGCCGCACCCGGGCCCGGGAATACGCGGAGGCGAACTTTGTGGTGTCTGAGAAAGCCGATGCATTCTATGAGGTTCTGGGACTACCCCCGGTCCAACGGACCGTGTGATCCTAGACCCACTCAGTTCAAAGACAGCCAAACAAAGTACGCGTAGGAGCACACGATGCCGGTTCTGCGCCCCCTTCCGCGACCTGTGTATGGGGGAGGGGTGAGTTTGCCGGTGACGAAGCAAAGCGAGGTCACGAAGCATTCGTGAGAATCATATCCTCCTGTCTATCGTGGGACCGATGGGGGACTTGGGTTCGTGGGTTCGGGGCCGGGTCGTTGTTGGTTGAGCAAGTCGGTTCGGAGGGACGTGCCCGTGAAGGCCTGCGGGCAGCGCGTGGCGAACTGGTTCGAGGCGCTCCTCCAAAGAGGGGGACAGGGCAAGGTGGTTGTGACTCTTGCGCCGGTTCATCTCGTCCACCCCGACGTGCTCGACGCCCTGCAAGCCGGTGGCCGTGTGTCATGCTTCAAGATGGGTCATCAGCTTGCGCCAGAGCCCGGTGTCCCACTCGAAAAGGATATCCCTCGGACGCCTCACCAGCGCTGTCCACACCATCTCGAACCCCCTGGGACGGACCCGAAGCACGGCGCAGTGAGTATCGGTCGGCCTTCCAAACGCATCGAGATGACGCAGGTTCTCGGTTCGGCGTGGCCATGGGAAGCGGACCGGTCGCCGCAGGACTTGGCCTCCGGGCAGCGCGGACTCCGCCAACGCCGCCCGGCCCATGAACCACACCCAAGAACCGCTCCGCAGGTTCCGTATCATACTCGGCGACAAGCACCGCCCGCCGCTCCTCCGGTCGCAACGATCCTGCGAACGACTTCTACGGAATCATCCCTTTCTCAACCCACCAGACCTGTCAGCTACATGAAACAATGTTTCTACGAAAAATAATAGAAAATGCAAAAATTTGACAGAGCATTGTCGGAAAAACTGAAGATCGTCTCTTTGGTGTCGATCTTCTTGGTCCTGCTGAACCACGTCCTGCCGCCCCATGCCGGTTTGAGGGACGCCGTGTTGGTCATGACGCGGCCCAACCGCGTCCTCTTCTTCGGCGTCGCGGGGTTCCTGTTCGCTTTCGGGTTACCGTTCCCCAAGGAGCGGTTGTTCCAAAAGTGGTCCGATCGTGCGAGGACCTTGCTCGTTCCCTACCTGTTGACGATAGCGGTCGCGAAGGTCTGTGTCGCCGCGTACATCTTGCTGTCCCCCAAGAGCTGGCTGGACGAATCGAAGGTTCTCTCGCATATCTGGAACGACGGGCACTTGCGGTGGGCACGTCTGCTCTCCTCCGAGGAATCGCATCATCTCTGGTTCCTCGAAGGCTTGATGTTCGCGGTGGTCGTCTACGGGGCGGCGCTGATCTTCACCAGGTGGAACCGGGCCGTCCATGTCGCGCTGGTAGCGGTCTCATTGATCTGCTTCTATGCGACGCCGCAGGTGCATATCCAAGCGTTCCTGTTCTTCGGGGTCGGGACCTTGTTGGCTCGCCGTGCTTCGCTGCTCACATCCGCCGGGCCGGGCGACGTCTGGACCGGCGCGATCGGTGTGGCATGGGTCGGCTGCGTGTGGGGCTATCTGACGATGGCAGAAGCGACGAAGGCGGGCTCTGCCGGGCATACGTTATACTTGTTCCTTTCTTGCGTCGGAGCGGTTTTTTTGTGGTTGGCTATTGACCGGATCCCGGACGGGCTCCGCAAGGTCTTGGTCCCTTTCTGTCCCTATGTCTTCCCGATCTACCTCATCCACATCGGCATCCTTGCGCTGATCCGAAGGGTGGTCGGGAAGCTCTTCTGGGGGTCTTTTGGTTGGGACTTGGCCGGTCTGTTTGTGGTCGCGCTGCTCACCGCCTACGCGTCGTTCTTGCTGGCCCGGAGCATCGAGATCGCGTTCCCGTCCTTCGCCGGGCTCTGGTTCGGAGGCCGCGGCGCGGCAAGGAGCCGCCCGAGCGGTCAAAGCAACCAAAGCGCTGTGACCTGAGTCCGGTCCAAGGGCGCTCGAGGTTGTCAACCGTCGGTGTGGTCTGTCCTTTGTCATGACTCGTCGATTGCTCATCACCGGAAGTTCGGGGCTCATCGGCTCCGAGGTCGTCGCCTATTTCGCGTCCGAGGGCTGGGAAGTCCATGGCGTGGACAACAACCTGCGCGCCGATTTCTTCGGTCCGCAGGGCGACACGCGATGGAACCTTGGACGTCTCAAGGAGGCGTGGCCGGATTTCCGCCACCACGAGGTGGACATCCGCGACCGCGCCGCGGTCCTCGCGCTGCTCCGCGAGGTGCGGCCGACGGCCACCGTCCATGCCGCGGCGCAGCCGAGCCATGACCTCGCCGCCAGCCGGCCGTTCGACGATTTCGACGTCAATGCCGTCGGCACGTTGAACATGCTGGAAGCCGCGCGGCTCGCCTGTCCTGAATCACCGTTCGTCCACATGAGCACGAACAAGGTCTACGGCGACGCGCCGAACGAGATCGAGCTCGCGGAATTGCCGACCCGTTGGGACTTCGCCGATCCTGCCTACGCCGACGGGATCCAGGAGACTTTCCGCATCGACCAATCAAAGCACTCGCTGTTCGGCGCCTCGAAGGTCGCAGCGGACGTGATGGTGCAGGAGTACGGGCGCTATTTCGGGATGCCGACGTGCTGTCTGCGGGGCGGTTGTCTCACAGGACCCAACCACAGCGGCGTCGAGCTGCACGGTTTCTTGAGCTATCTCATCAAGTGCAACTTGGAAGGCCGCACCTATCGGGTGTTCGGATACAAGGGCAAGCAGGTCCGGGACAACATCCACAGCCACGACGTCGTCCAGTTCATGCGCCGGTTCATCGAGGCGCCCCGCAAGGGCGAGGTCTACAACCTCGGCGGCGGCCGGGCCAACTCGGTCTCGATCCTCGAGGCCTTCGGTCTGATCTCCGGGATCTCCGGCAAGCCGATGCGCCACGAGTACGTCGACCAGAACCGCCAAGGCGACCACATCTGCTACATCTCGGACCTGTCGAAGCTGAAGGCCCACTATCCTGGCTGGGGGATCACCAAGGACCTGCAGACGACCTTCGAGGAGATCCACCGGTCGTGGATCGGGCGGACCGCGGCCTGAGCCGGCCCTGCGCCAGCGACCGACTCCTGCAACCGCCGACCGCCATGGCCGAGGACGCCCGATATCTCCAGAAGATCTACGACCGCCGGTTCGGCAAGACCGCCGCGTACCGGAACCGGGTGTGGCAGGTGCTCACGCGGTCGTTCTTCCCGCGCTGGATCGCGCCCGATGCCGTCGTGCTCGACCTCGGGTGCGGCTACGGCGAGTTCATCAACAACATCGCCGCGCGGGAGAAGCTCGCGATGGATCTGAACCCCGATGCGCCGCGACATCTCGCTCAGGGCGTCCGGTTCCTTGAGCAGGATTGCTCGGCGCGTTGGCCTATCGCCGACGGATCGCTCGACGTGGTCTTCACCAGCAATTTCTTCGAGCACCTGCCCGACAAAGGATGCCTGACGCGGACCTTGTCGCAGGCGTTCCGTTGCCTGAAGCCCGGCGGCCGGCTCGTCGCCATCGGGCCGAACATCAAGTATCTTCCCGGGGTCTACTGGGATTTCTACGACCACCACACGATCCTCACCGAGGCGTCCTTGGGCGAGGCGTTGGAGATCGGTGGATTCGCGCTGGAGACGGTCGTGGCGAGGTTCTTGCCCTACACGCTGGTGGATGCCCGTGAGTATCCGCTCGCTTTCGTGCGCCTCTATCTGGCGATGCCCTGGATCTGGTGGGTCAAGGGGCGCCAGTTCCTGGTGGTGGCGCGCAAACCCGTGGCGTGACCGTCACCGATGGACGCGATCTCCCATACTTGGCACGCGGCGATGACGGCGATGGGGAACGCGCATCCTGCGCTGCTCTTCGTGGCGCTGGCCCTGCTGCCGCTGATCGGGGTGCCGGCGAGCCCTTTGATCATCGCGGCCGGAGTCCGGCTGGGCACGGGTGCCGGTTTCGCCCTCGTGGTGGCGGCGTTGCTGTGCGACTTCTCGTTGGGATATTGGCTCGCGCGCCGTTGGATGCGTGCGCCGCTCACCCGTTGGTTGGCCGGTCGGGGCCATGCCGTGCCGGCGCTCGCGCCCGCGGACGAGGCGCAGTTCATCCTGCTCTTCCGCATCACGCCGGGGATCCCGCTTTCTGTGCAGAACTACGTGCTCGGGCTCGCCGGCGTGGATTTCACGCGGTACCTGCTCGTCTCGCTGCCGGTCCAGGCGGTTTACGCGCTTGCGTTCGTTTGGTTCGGGAATTCACTCACCAAGTCCGGCACTTGGCGGTGGGTCGTCGCCCTGGCCACGATCTTGGCCGTCGGGATCGCCGTCAAACTAGTGCGGAAGGGGTTGACGAAGAAGCCCGGGAACCTACCCGGTTCCTTCGACAGGGGTCCGGTCGGATCCGATGGCGCTCCGATGAGGCACTGATCGCCTCGGGATCGCGGCGGCGACCACAGCAGCTGGGCCCGAAACCGGGCCAGATACGATCCGCACCAACAAGAGAAGTGAGTTGAGACGCCCAAAATGAAGAACGACCTCGTAGTAGTCTGTGGCGGCGGCGGATTCATCGGCGGACATCTCGTCGCCGATCTCCGGCGCCAAGGGTTCACCCGCATCCGTGCCGTCGATCGCAAACCCCAGACCGGCTGGTACCAGCGGTTCCCCGATGTCGAGAACCTCGTCCTCGACCTCGATCTCAAGGGCAACTGCTACGCCGCGGTGCAAGGCGCCCACACGGTGTACAACCTCGCGGCCGACATGGGCGGCATGGGGTTCATCGAGAACAACAAGGCCTTGTGCATGCTGTCGGTGCTCATCAACACGCACCTGCTCCAGGCCGCCAAGGACCTCGGAATCCAGCGCTACTTCTACGCCTCCAGCGCCTGCGTCTACAACGGCGACAAACAGCGCGACACGAACGTGACGGCCCTCAAGGAGGAGGACGCCTATCCCGCCCTGCCCGAGGACGGCTACGGCTGGGAGAAGCTCTTCAGCGAGCGCATGTGCCGCCACTTCCGCGAGGACTACGGCATCTGGACCCGCGTCGCCCGCTACCACAACGTCTACGGGCCGTTCGGCACCTACGACGGCGGGCGCGAGAAGGCCCCCGCCGCGACCTGCCGCAAGGTCATCGCCGCCAAGCTCGCCGGGACGAACGACATCGAGATCTGGGGCGACGGCCACCAGACCCGTTCGTTCATGTACATCGACGACTGCCTCAAGGGCACGCAGATGCTCACCCACAGCGATTTCATCGAGCCGATCAATATCGGCAGCAGCGAGCTCGTCTCCATCAACCAGCTGGTCGACATCGTCGAGGACATCGCCGGCATCAAGCTCAAGCGCTCCTACAACCTGAAGGCCCCGAAGGGCGTGAACGGACGCAACTCCGACAACACGCTCATCCAGAAGGTTTTCGGTTGGGAGCCCTCGACCCGGCTCCGCGACGGCATGGAGCAGACCTACCGCTGGATCCACGACCAGATGATCGCCCGCAAGGAGGGCAAGGCCGTCCAGAGCTTCCACTGAGGTCGTATCCGACCCCGACAAAGCCCCGCCTCGTGCGGGGCTTTTTGCTTTCCAGGGTCGTTGCGTCGCCGGGACGGCGGCCTTGGTCCGGCGCGCGGGACCGGTGGCGTGCAATCGGACCTCGACACCGTCCCTGCTGGACCGATCCTTCGGGCCGCCATGTCCGACTTCGTCCATCTGCACCTGCACACCGAGTATTCGCTGCTCGACGCGGCGTGCCGCTTGGACCGCCTGATGGCCAAGGCCTCCGCCCTCAAGCTCCCGGCGCTCGCGATGACCGACCACGGGAACATGTTCGGCGCGATCGAGTTCTACAACGCGGCGAAGAAGGCGGGCATCAAGCCCATCATCGGCTGCGAGGTCTACGTCGCCCCCGGCAGCCGGTTGGACAAGAAGCCCGGCTCCGGCATGCGCGACGTCTACCACCATCTGGTGCTGCTCGCGAAGGACGACGTGGGCTACCACAACCTCGTCCGCCTCGTCACCGCGGCCAACCTCGAGGGCTTCTACTACAAGCCGCGTATCGACAAGGAGCTGCTCGCGAAACATTCCGGCGGCCTCATCGCCCTCTCCGGCTGCCTCGCCAGCGAGCTTTCCGAGCATGTCCTCAAGGGCGACGAGCAGAAGGCCCGCGACACCATCGATTGGTTCAAGCAGACGCTCGGTCCGGAGAACTACTACCTCGAGCTGCAGAACCACGGCATCCCCGAGCAGGCCAAGCTCAACCGCGTGCTCATCCCGTGGGCCAAGGAGTTCGGGCTCAAGACGGTCGCTTCGAACGACGTCCACTACGTCGAGCAGGGCCACTGGAAGGCCCACGATTGCCTGATCTGCCTCGGTACCCAGGCCCAGCTCAGCGACACCAAGCGCATGCGCTACCAGGAGGCGCAGTTCTTCCTCCGCTCGGCGGACGAGATGAAGGCGCTCTTCTCCGAGGTCCCCGAGGCGGTGCTGAACACGGTGCAGGTGGCCGAGCAGTGCGACCTCAAGATCAAGAACGGCAAAGGTGCCGAGCACTACCCCGTCTTCCAGCCGCCCGAGACCTGGACCCGCCAAGGCTACCTCCGGAAGGTGCTCTGCGACGGCCTGAAGAAACGCTACACGATCGACGCCCACGTCGAGGGCGAGGCCATCGTCGTGGACGGGATCAAGGAGCCGAAGCGGCTGGCGTTCCTGTTCCCGCCGGCGGCGGGAAGCGGTCCAACTTCAGCGATCAGCGACCGGTCCGTGGCGCCGGAACCAATGGAGATGCCCGACGCGGACGGGACCGGCCCGGTTGCCGACGAATTGGAGAGCTTCGAGGACGCCGTCGCCGCGGTGGCGGCTCCGATGGACGCGAAGAGCGGGCCTTCCCCGGTCACGGTTCCATCGGGCGCCGACCTGCTGGCGCTGGATCCCTCCGATCCACGGGTCCAGGCCGCGATCAAGACCATCCTCGACCGCCTCGACCTGGAGCTCGGGGTCATCGAGAAGACGGGCTACATCTCGTACTTCCTGATCGTCGGCGATTTCATCCGCTGGGGCCGCGACCGCGGCATCGCCTGTGTGGCGCGCGGATCCGCCGCCGGATCGATGGTCACCTACCTGTTGGAGATCGCGAACGTCGATCCGCTGCGCTACGGGCTGCTCTTCGAGCGCTTCCTCAACCCCGAGCGCGTCAGCCCGCCCGACATCGACATCGACTTCGCCGACGACCGGCGCGCGGAGGTGATCGAGTACGTCCGCGACAAGTACGGCCGCGACGCCGTCGCCCAGATCATCACCTTCGGCACCATGGGCGCCAAATCGGTGCTGCGCGACGTCGGTCGCGTGATGGGCCTCGGCTTCGGCGAGTGCGACCGCCTCGCGAAGATGATCACCGACGTGAAGTGGGGCCTGAAGGACGCGCTGGAGAAGAACCCCGATTTCAAGGCCGCCTACGATTCCGAGGAGGTCACCCGTGAGCTCGTCGACAACGCGCTCCTGCTGGAGGACCAGGCCCGCAGCGCCGGCGTCCACGCGGCCGGCGTCGTCATCGGCGCCCAACCGCTGGTGAACCTGCTGCCGCTGAAGCAGGACGACGACGGCGGGATCGTGACCCAGTACGCGATGGGCCCGGTCGGCGACCTCGGCCTGCTGAAGATGGATTTCCTCGGGCTGAAGACGCTCACCGTCCTCCGCAACACCGTGGAGCTCGTGAAACGCACCACCGGCGCGGTGCTCGACCTCGAGGCCCTGCCGCTCGACGACGCCAAGACCTACCAGCTGCTCAACGACGCGCAGACGCTCGGGGTGTTCCAGCTGGAATCCGGCGGCATGCGCGACCTCTGCAAGAAGTTCCAGATCGCCAGCATCGAGCACATCACCGCGCTCATCTCGCTCTACCGGCCGGGGCCGATGGACCTCATCCCGGACTTCATCAAGCGCCGCCACGGCGAACAGGTCGTCGAGTATCCGCATCCGCTCCTCGAGCCGATCGCCCGCGAGACCTACGGCGTGCTCATCTACCAGGAGCAGGTGATGCAGGCGACCCAGATCCTCGCCGGCTACACGCTCGGCGGCGCGGACCTCCTGCGCCGCGCGATGGGCAAGAAGAAGCTCGAGGAGATGGTCCAGCAGCGCGAGGCCTTCGTGAAGGGCTGCGCCGAGAAGAACCAGATCAGCGCGCCCAAGGCGAACGAGGTGTTCGACCTGCTCGAGAAGTTCGCCGGCTACGGGTTCAACAAGTCCCACGCCGCCGCCTACGCCGTCGTCGCCTACCAGACCGCCTACCTCAAGGCGAACCACCCGGTGGAGTTCCTCTGCGCGATGATGACCAACGACCAGGCCGACCTGGCGAAGCTCGCGCAGTTCATCGCCGAGGCGAAGGGCTTCGGCATCGCCGTGCTCGGGCCCGACGTGAACGAGTCCGACGTGGATTTCGCGCCGGCCGCCCGGAGCGTCGACGGCGGAACTCCGGGGGCACCAGCCGCGGAACGCATCCGCTTCGGCCTCACCGCGGTCAAGGGCGTCGGCGAGGCCGCGGTCCGGTCGGTCCTCGACGCCCGACGCGAGGGCGGGCGCTTCACCTCGCTCAACGACCTCTGCGAGCGCATCGACCTGCGGGCGGTGGGCCGCAAGACGCTCGAATGCCTGGTCAAGACCGGCGCCTGCGACACGCTCGGCGCGAACCGCGCCACCCTCTTCGCCCAGATCGAGCACGCGGTGTCCCGCGCCGGATCGCTGGCCGCCGACAAGGCCCGCGGCCAGTCGTCGCTCTTCGACGCCTTTGAGGCGACCCCGCAGAAGAAGGCCGAGAAGCCGGTGGTGCTGCCGGATTGGCCGGTCGCCGAGAAGCTCGCCGCCGAGAAGGAGCTGCTCGGCTTCTACGTGAGCGGCCATCCGCTCCAGCCCTACGAGAAGCTGCTCGAGCGCTACGCTCTCCACACGGTCGCCGACCTCGCCGCGCTGCCGAACCGCAGTGTCGCCCGTCTCGGCGGCCTCGTCAGCGCCGTGCAGCAGGGCGTTAGCAAGAAATCCGGCAAGCCGTACGCCATGGTCACCATCGAGGATTTGACCGGCAACGTGCAGCTGCTCGCGATGAACGAAAGCTACGACAAGTTCCGCGAGCTCTTCGTGCTCAACGCGCCGTTGCTCGTCACCGGCGAGGTCAGCACCGGCGAGGACAAACCGAAGATGTTCCCGCAGGAGATCCTACGCCTCGACGACGCGCCGAGGAAGTTCACCAAGCAGGTCCATTTCCGCCTGCGCGCCGCCTCGCTCGACCGCGCCAAACTCGAAGAGGCCCGCGGCCTCGCCGAATCGCACCCCGGCACCGTGCCGCTCTTCCTCGCCATCAAGCTGCCCGGCGGCGAGACCGCGTTCCTGGAATCGAACGACCGGTACTACGTGACGCCGTCGATGCCGCTGGAGCAGGCGGTCGACGCCGCCTTCGGCCCCGGCACCTACTTCGCGAAGGCCGACACGTCCCTGCCCGAGCGCACCCCGCGCAAGTGGGAACGCCGCAGCGGCGGAGGCGGTGGCGGTGACGACGAATGAGCGACGGCCCCGGTGCGCGCCCCGGATCTCGTCCCGAGGCCCGCCCGCGGTGATCAGGAACGGCGGACACCTCGGGCGCGGGTTCAAAGCCCCGGATTTCCTGCTTTCCAGATCCTCTTTCCGGCCGGTGTTTCCACCGAGCAGGCGCGACCCTGTGCCGGCTGCCGTGTCGGCCGCTTCGGACCACTTCAGATCGCTCCTGCCGCGCCATCCTGCTTGTCGCCGCCGTCGCCGCTCCCTAGCGTGGGCCCGAAGACCGCTCTCACCACCGATCCATGAACTCCTCTACCCGCCTCAAACTGTTCCTGATGATGGTCCTCGAATTCTTCATCTGGGGCGCCTGGCTACCGTTGATCTTCGGCTATCTTCCGAGCCTCGGCTTCTCGCCCGGCGAGCAGTCGTGGATCCTCAACGCGTTCCCGATCGCCGCGATCGTGGGCATGTTCTTCAGCAACCAGTTCGCCGACCGTAATTTCGCCGGCGAGAAGTTCCTGGCCTTCAGCCATCTCGTCGGCGGCCTGGCCATCCTCGGCTGCGGTTTCGTGAAGGGCTTCTGGCCGTTCTTCGGCCTGATGCTCGTGCACTGCCTGCTCTACGTGCCGACCATCTCGATCACCAACGCCATCGCCTTCGCCGCGATGAAGGACCCGCAGAAGGAGTTCGGCATCGTCCGCATGGGCGGCACCATCGGCTGGATCCTCGCCGCCTGGCCGTTCACGTTCATCCTCGTGGACTGGGCCAAGGTCGACGCCGCGAAGCCGGCCGGTGTGGTCGCCTGGGTCGGCGCCGTGCTCGCCAACGGCCTGAGCGGCCAGCCGCTGCAGGACGCCACCAAGTGGACCTTCGTCGTCGCCGGTCTCGCCTCGGTCGTCCTCGCCCTCTTCAGCCTCACGCTGCCGCACACGCCGCCCAAGCCCGTGGCCAAGGGCGAGAGCAACCTCGCCTGGCTCACCGCCGCCAAGCTGCTCGTCCATCCGTTCGTGCTCGTGCTCTGGCTCGTCACCTTCGTCGATTCGTTCGTCCACAACTGCTACTTCAACTGGGCCGGCACCTTCCTCGGCAGCAAGTCGGTCGGCATCGCCGGCAACTGGATCATGCCGGTCATGAGCATCGGCCAGATCGCCGAGATCCTGACCATGTTCGTGCTCGGCGCGACGCTGAAGCGCTTCGGTTGGCGCACCACCATGGTGCTCGGCGTGCTCGGCCACGCGGTCCGGTTCGGCGTCTGGGCCTTCCTGCCGTCCGCCCAGGGCCTGATCATCTTCATCCAGGTCATGCACGGCGTCTGCTACGCGTTCTTCTTCGCCACCGTGTACATCTTCGTTGACGAACACTTCCCGAAGGACATCCGCTCCAGCGCCCAAGGGCTCTTCAACCTGATGATCCTCGGCATCGGCGCCCTGGTCGCGAACTCGATCTGCCCGTGGCTGCTCCAGAAGGTCTACACGGTCAACGACGTCACCGATTTCCGCGGTCTGTTCCTCGTGCCCTTGGTCTGCGCCGCCGTCGCCGCCGTCGCCATGATCGCGTTCTTCCATCCGCCGAAGAAGGCCGTGCCGCAGGTCGGTCGTGGATCGGCTCCGGCCCACTGACCCCCGGGGACCTCGCCATGGACCGCCGCCAGTTCCTCGCCCGATCGGCCGCCTTCGCCGTGCTCGCCGCGGCAGGGTG
>CANGMH010000051.1 GCA_947454005.1 Verrucomicrobiota bacterium | reverse complement strand
GGGAGCACGACGAAGCCTTCCTTCACCAGGATCTCGGCGGCCTTGAGCGTCTCGATGGGGTCGGGCAGCAGGTAGCGAGGGTCGGGGTGGATCTCCAGCTTCACCCATCTCGGCAGGCCGGCGGCGACGGCGAGGCGGGCGAGGCGGACGGCTTCCTCGGCATCCATCGCGCCGCTGGTGTTGGGGAGCAGGAGGTAGCGGGCGGGGTCGATGAACTCGAGGATGTTGGCGAACGGGTCCTTCTTCCCGGTCAGGTCGGCGCGCCGCAGCGCCACGGTCACCATCTGCGTGCCGCTGGCCGCGAGGGCGTCGCGCATGGCTGCGGGCGAGGGGAACTTCCCCGTGCCGAGGAACAGGCGGGACGTGAATTCGCGGCCGGCGATGACGAGCGGTCGTGCGGACATGGGCGGGGATAGAACATCAAAGACGCGGAGACGCGAAGCAGAGAAGCGGCGCCCGGGGGAGCGTCGGCGCTGCCGGGCGGCGGAGGCGTCCCGCGTTCCGCTTGGTTGCGGCGCGTCTTTGTTGTTCATTCCCTCCGCTTGAACATCGCCGCCCCGGACGTCCCGCCGAAGCTCCCCGAACTCCTCGCCCCCGCGGGCGATTGGGAATGCGCCCGCGCGGCGGTCGAGAACGGCGCGGACGCGATCTACTTCGGGCTCGATCGCTTCAACGCCCGGATGCGCGCGCACAACTTCACCGAGGCGGACCTGCCGGGCCTGATGGCCTTCCTGCACCGGCGCGGCGTGAAGGGCTACGTGACCTTCAACACGCTGGTCTTCGCCGACGAGCTCCCCGCCGCCGAGGAGTACCTCCGAGGCATCATCGCCGCCGGTGTCGACGCCGCGATCGTGCAGGATGTCGGCATCTGCCGCTTGATCCGGCGCCTGTCGCCCGATTTCCCCATCCACGCCAGCACCCAGATGACCGTGACCAGCGCGGCCGGCGTGGAGTTCGCGAAGGACCTCGGCTGCGACCTGGTCGTGCTCGCCCGCGAGAACTCGATCAAGGAGATCGCGGCGATCCGGCTAGCCGGTGAAGGGAACAGCGATCGGTCTTCAGCAGGCCGGTCGGATCCGCCTCCACTGGACACCGGCCCGCTGACCACTGATCACTCTCCCTTGCCCCTCGAGGTCTTCGTCCACGGCGCGCTCTGCGTCGCCTATTCCGGCCAGTGCCTCACCAGCGAATCGCTCGGCGGACGCAGCGCGAACCGCGGCGAATGCGCCCAGGCCTGTCGCATGCCGTACGACCTCATCTCCGATGGCCAGCAGGTCCCTCTCGGCGACAAGCGTTACCTGCTCAGCCCGCAGGACCTCGCCGGACTCGAGGTGTTGCCCGACCTCGTCAAGGCCGGCGTCTCATCGCTAAAGATCGAGGGCCGTCTCAAGGCGCCCGAGTACGTCGCCAGCATCACGCGGGTCTACCGGAAGGCGTTGGATGGATTGGGAAGCCGGAGGCCGGATCCCGCGGTAGACGCCGACCGGTCGGCCGGTCCGCGATCCGAAGCCGGCGATCCGGGTTCGAGATACGCGTTGGAGATGGCCTTCTCCCGCGGGCTGTACCCGGGCTGGTTCCGCGGGACCAACAACCAGGAGCTGGCCCATGCGCGCTTCGGCAAGAAGCGCGGCGTGTACCTCGGCAAGGTCGCCGGGGTCGATCGCGACCGGGTGCTCGTCCAGCTCGAAGGCCCGTTGAAGCCCGGCGACGGCATCGTCTTCGACGCCGGTCGGCCGGATGAGAAGGAAGAAGGAGGCCGGGTCTACGAGGTCCGTGACGCGGGGCGAGGAGCGCGGGACGAGGAACGGGTCGCGCTGACCTTCGGACCGGAAGCGGTGGATTTCAGCCGTGTCCAGCCTGGGCAACTGGTCTGGAAGACGAACGACCCGGCGCTGGACCGCGAGGTGCGCAAGACCTTCGAGGGCGACGCGCCGCGGTTCACCCGGCCGGTCACGGCCGAGGTCCACGGGCATGTCGGCGCGCCGCTCACGCTGGTCCTCCGCGACGGCGAGGGCCACGTCGTGCAGGTCGAATCCGCGGTGCCGCTGGCCAAGGCGGAGAAACGCCCGCTCACCGACGTGTCGTTGCGCGACCAGCTCGGCCGGCTCGGCGGCACCCCGTTCCATCTCGCCGGACTGGGCAACCATCTCGAAGGCGACGTCATCGTCCCCGTCAGCGAGCTCAACCGCATCCGCCGCGACGCGGCCGCGCAGCTCGACGCGCTGAGGGCCGAGCCGAAGCGCTGGACGATCACCGCCCCGGGACCCGGCGCCACGGAAGCGGTCGTGGGCGTCGACACCGGCGCATCGGAGGCCCCGCGGCCGTCGCTACAGGAGCCATCGCTCATCGTCCTGGTCCGCGACCTGGCGCAGCTCGATGCGGCGTTGTCGTGCGGCGTCGGGACGATCTATTGCGAGTTCGAGGACCCGAAGCGATACCGCGAAGCCGTCACGACCTTCCACACGGCGCGCAGTTGCGCTATGTCGCGTCCGTCCGATGGACGTCCGGCGCCGTCGATCTGGGTCGCGCCGCCGCGGATCACCAAGCCGGGCGAGGAATGGATCCTCAAGCAGGTGCGTTCGTGCGGAGCCGACGGCTACCTCGTCCGCAATGCCGACCACCTGAGGTTCTTCACGGACTGCCGGCGCATCGGCGACTTCTCGCTCAATGTGGCGAACGGCCTGACCGCCGGGCACTTCATGCGCCGGTACGGCCTGGAGCACCTCACCGCGAGCTACGACCTGAACGCGGCGCAGCTCGAAGCGTTGCTGGCGTCGGCGCCGCCGGATTGGTTCGAGGTCACCATCCACCAGCACATGCCCATGTTCCATATGGAGCACTGCGTGTTCTGCGCCTTCCTCTCGAAGGGCAAGGATTTCACCGATTGCGGACGGCCCTGCGACAAGCACGAGGTGAAGCTCCGCGACCGCGTGGGCATGGAGCATCCGCTCAAGGCCGACGCCGGCTGCCGCAACACCGTCTTCAACGCCCGGGCGCAGACCGGCGCGGAGTCGGTGGACCGTCTGCTCGCGCTGGGGCTGCGGAGGTTCCGGATCGAGTTCGTCGGGGAGAAGCCCGACGAGGTGGCGACGACCATCGCCCGCTACCGCGCGCTGCTGCGCGGCGAGGTCACGGGCACGCAGCTGTGGAAGGAGCTGAAGCTGCACAGCCAGCTCGGCGTGACCCGCGGCCAGATGGAGCAGAGCGGCGCCCGGAAGGTGTTCCCGAAGGCGGCGGCGGTTTGAGGAGGCCGGGTCTGATCCGTCCGACGGGCAGGACGCGTGGACCGTGTCCTGCACGTCGTCGCCCCGGTCGTGGAGACCGCGGGCCGGCTAGCCTTCGAGCATCGACCTGGCCTTGTCGGTGATGCGCGCCACCGCCGGGTGGACGATGCGGCGCTCGGCGGTGATGGCGTGGAACTCCAGCCGGCAATCGGCCGCCCGGCCGATCATCCGGAAGTGGTAATGGGCCATCGCGTCCTTCGCGACGAGGCTCGGCACGGCGATGAACCCACGGCCTTCGGCGGCCATGATCTTCATGAGCGCGAGGTCCTCGAACTCCGCCACGACCCGGGGGCGCACGTCCTTCGCGCGGAACCAGGTCTCCAGAGACCGGCGCAGCGCGGTGTTCTCCGTGGGCAGCAGCGCGGGCGCGTCCTGCAACGAGGCGGGGAACCGGCGCTTCAGCTTGGCCGCGAGCTTCTCCTCCGCGAGGAAGGTCGTGCCGGTCTCACCGAGCGGATGGTTGAAGACCCGGAAGTTGGTGTTGCTCGCCGGCGGCTCGTCCGCGAGCACGATGTCGAGCCGGTGCGCGGCGAGCTGGGCGAGCAGGTCCTCCATCTTGCCTTCGCGGCAGATGGCGTGGACCTCCTGGGGCAGGGCGAAGACGGGCTTGAGGATCTCGTTGGTGACGAGCTTCGGGAACGAATCGGCGACGCCGACGTAGAGCCGCAGCGTCTTCGCCCCCGGCCGCTGTCCCACCGCGTTCATCATCTCGGCGCCGAGCGCGAAGATCTCGTCCGCGTAGCCGAAGACGACGTGGCCGGCGTCGGTGAGCACGTTGTTACGGCCGGCCCGGCGGAACAGCTTCTCGCCGAACGCGGCCTCGAGCTCGCGGATCTGGCCCGAGATGGACGGCTGCGAGACGCGCAGCTTGGCGGCGGCCCGCGCGAGGCTCCCCTCCTTGGCGGTGGTCCAGAAATAGCGCAGATGATGGTAGTTCAGCCACTCCATGTGCGTCCGACGATGCTTCGGGAAAAGCTAAGCGTCCATTCGGAAAGGCGTATTGGTGGAGCCGTCGCGGGTGCTCCAACGTCTCCACGTCGAAGGTCGGTGCCGGACCCGCAGGCCGGGCATCCGGCCGGCCCGGCGGCAGAAAACGAAAGAACGAGACACCGATATGAAGCTATCCGTGCAGCACCGAGACATCCGTTCCACCGATCCGGTGGACACCCTCATCGAGGAGCACATCCTCGCCTTGCAGCCCCGGTTGCAGATCGACGAGGCCGTCGTCCGGCTCGAACACCGGGCCGGATCCAGCCCTGCGTTCCATATCTCGGTGCATCTTGTCACGCCGGGCCCCGATGTCTTCGCGGAATCCGACGACCACACCGTGCGGGCCGCCGTGGAGAAGGTGATGAAGGAGGTCCGCGACAAGATCACGGACCGGCATGCCAAGCGGGCGAGGAAGCTGAAGAGCAACCTCTCGGCTCCGGCCCCTGGTGTCCGCGGCAAGCGCGCGTCCTGAGACCCTTTGCCCGGTGACACGGCGGGTCCGAACCCCTCCGTGGCCCCGGCCCCGCGACATGGACACCCGGACCGGCATGCACATGATCGCCTACGGCGTGTTCCTCTTCGCCATGGGAGCGGCCGGCTACCTGTCGAACCCGGAGAAGGCCGCCACCGCCCTGATGTCGGGCGGTGCGTTCGGATCGCTTTCCGTCGTGTGCGGATGGCTGATGGTGCGGGGGTTCCGGTGGGCCCGGTGGGCCGCTACCGGCATGACGGCGCTCCTGTTCGTGGTGTTCGCCTGGCGGGCGAGCGTGGGCTGGACCGCGGTGGCGTTCGGGGCGTCCGGGAAGCTCGCGGCAGCGTCCATCATCACCCTGATGGGGGTCGCGTCGGTCGCCATGCTGGTCTCTTTGCTGCCCCGGGCCGGTGGACCTCGCGGTCCCGGCGACGGACGGAATCCCTGATCACTTTCCAAACAACATGACTGAATCAATCTGGCTCTGGGTCGGTTTCAACCTGTTCGTCCTGGCGATGCTCGCCCTGGACCTCGGCGTGTTCCATCGCAAGACCCACGTGGTCACTTTCAAGGAATCCATCACATGGACGGTCCTCTGGGTGGCCATGGCGATGGTCTTCAACGCGGGGGTCGTCTATCTGATGGGCAAGGAGAAGGGCCTGGAGTTCTTCACCGGGTACGTCATCGAGAAGTCGCTGAGCGTGGACAACGTGTTCGTCTTCGCGCTGCTGTTCTCCTATTTCGCGGTGCCGGCGCTCTACCAGCACAAGGTGCTCTTCTGGGGCATCCTCGGTGCGCTCGCCATGAGGGCGGTCATGATCGTGCTCGGCGCCGCGTTGATCACGAAGTTCTCGTGGATCATCTACATCTTCGGCGGGTTCCTCGTCCTCACGGGCATCAAGATGATCGTGAAGCGCGACGAGGAGATCCATCCCGAGCGCAACCCGGTGGTGCGCTGGTTCAAGCGGTTCATGCCGGTGACGCCGGACTACCGCGGGGACAAGTTCTTCGTGCGCGAGGACGGCGTCCGCAAGGCCACGCCCCTCTTCGTGGCGCTGTTGCTGGTCGAGATCTCCGACGTGATCTTCGCGGTGGACTCGATCCCGGCCATCTTCGCGGTCACGAAGGACCCGTTCATCGTCTACACCTCGAACGTCTTCGCGATCCTCGGGCTGCGCTCGCTGTACTTCGCGTTGGCCGGGGTGATGGACAAGTTCCACTACCTGAAGATCGGGCTCGGCGTGGTGCTCACCTTCGTCGGCGTGAAGATGGTCCTCGCCCACACCGCGTGGAAGATCGACACGGCCGTGTCCTTGGGGGTGATCGTCCTGGTCCTCACCATCTCGGTGGTGATGTCGCTGCTGCGGCCGAAGGCGGCCGCCCCGTCCGCCGTTCCGTCCGCATCCCTGCCGCGTCCATGACCTCGGTCGCGAAATCGATCACGGGCTCGCGGCCCTTCCGGGTCCTCGTCGTCGGGACGATCGTCTTCTCCGGCGTGCTCGCCGGATTGGAGACGGACGCGGGGCTGGTGGCCCGGTACCGGGCCCTGTTCGCCGCGCTCGACGCGGCGGTGCTGGGCATCTTCGTCGCCGAGTTGGCGCTGAAGCTCATCGGGCACGGCCGACGTCCTGCAGACCACTTCCGCGACGGTTGGAACGTGTTCGACGCCCTGATCGTCGTCCTGTGCCTCGTGCCGTCGGTCGGACCGTTCGCGGCGGTGCTGCGGACGGTCCGGGTGCTGCGCGTGCTGCGGTTGGTCACCGCCTTGCCCAAGCTCCAGCTGCTGGTCGGCGCCCTCATCAAGAGCCTCTCCGCCATGGGCTACGTCAGCCTTTTGCTGGGCCTTCTCTTCTACATCTACGCGGTGGCCGGGGTGCATCTCTTCGGGAAAGCCGGGCAGCCCGACTTCGCCACCCTGCCCGCGGCGCTGTTCACCCTGTTCCGCACCGTGACGTTGGACAACTGGGGCGAGTTCTTCACCGGCGCCCTGGCCCGCTCATCGGGTCTCGTCGTGTCGGTCTACTTCGTCACCTTCATCGTCTTCGGCACGATGATCATCCTGAACCTGTTCATCGGGGTGATCACCAACAGCATGACCGAGGCGCACTCCGAGCAGGCCGGGCGGTTGCGGGCGGGATCGGCGGAGCCTGCCTGCCCCGAGGAGGAAGCCGCCCGCATCGATGCCGTGGACCGCCAGGCCGCGGCTTTGCAGACCGCTTTGGAAACCCTCCGTGAGCAGCTCCGGGACCTGCGCCGTTCCTCCCCATGAAGCCCCCCGTCGCCATCCTCGCCCCGGTCCCGGCGGAGGGAGAGAACGCCCGGTCGTCGGCGATCCCTCGTCCGGATCCTTTGAAGCGCGCCCTTTCCGGCCAGCTCGCCCGGTTGGCGGCGCGGTTCTCGGACCGGCCCGTGCGGCTCGGTGAACTCACCGATGTGCTCCAGTTGCGCGGCTTCAACGCGGTGCTGCTGTTCTTGGCGTTCCCGTTCATCACCCCGGTCCCGTTGCCGGGACTTTCGACGCTGTTCGGTTCGTTGATCGCGTTGCTCGGACTGCGCATGGCGCTGGCGCGGAGGCCTTGGTTGCCGGCGCGGGTGGAGGCCCGGGTCCTGCCCGCCCGGTTCCTGCCGAAGATCCTCCTGGCGTCGAGCCGGATCCTGTGCCGGATCGAGAAGCTGCTGCGGCCGCGTCTCTTCTACCCCGAGTTCCCGGCCGTGTTCCAACGGGCCAGCGGGGCCGTCATCTTCCTCTGCGGCGCGCTCCTGCTCCTGCCGCTGCCAGTGCCGTTCAGCAACGCCTTCCCGGCCGTCACCATCATCCTGCTGGCGGCCGCGGGCCTGGAGCGGGACGGGGCGGTGTTCCTCGCGGGCTGCTTCGCGTTCGCGCTCTGCCTCGGCTTCTTCGGCGCGCTGATCCTGGGGGGCTCCGAGATCTGGCAGCGGTTCGGTTTCTGACCTGACGGACACCATGAAAAAGCGCATCTCGCTCACGCTGCTGGTCGCGGCGGCCTACCTTCTCCACCAGGACTTCTGGAACTGGGAGAAGATCCATCCGCTCGTGTTCGGCTTCCTGCCGGTCGGGCTGGCCTACCATGTCGGGTACTCGTTGCTGGCGGCCGCGTTGATGGCGGTGATGGTGCGGTGCGCGTGGCCGGAGGACCTGGATCCGGCCGGGACGCCGCCGGCCGGACAGGACGGATCCAAGGAGGACCCGACATGATCCCCGCCGTCGTCGTCCTGGTCTATCTCGCGATCGTGCTCTACCTGGGCATCTTCGCGTTCCGCAAAGGGGCGTCGTCCAAGGAGGACTACTTCGTCGCCGGCCGGTCGCTCGGCCCCTACGTGTTCCTGCTCGCGTTGTTCGGGACCAACATGACGGCTTTCGCGATCCTGGGCAGCTCCGGGCTCGCGTATCAGCGCGGCATCGGCGTGTACGGTCTCATGGCGTCCGCCTCGGGGCTGGTCATCCCGCTGTGCCTGTTCTTCATCGGCACGCGCCTCTGGGGGCTCGGCAAGAAGTTCGGGCACATCACCCAGGTGCAATACTTCCGCGACCGCTGGGAGTGTTCCCACGTCGGCACGGTCATCTTCCTGCTCACCTCGCTGATGCTCGTGCCCTACATCATCATCGGGATCATGGGCGGCGGGCACACGCTGGAGGCGTTGACCACGGTGATGGGGCCGGACGGCAAACCGCAGCTGCACGAGGTCGTGCGCGACGGCAAGCTGGTCGCCGAGACCCGGCACTGGGTCGGATACGAGGTCGGCGGCGCGATCGTCGCGGTCGTGGTGATGAGCTACGTGTTCTTCGGCGGCATGCGCGGCACGGCCTGGGTGAACACCTTCCAGACCGTGCTGTTCCTCGGCTTCGGTGCGGTCGCCTTCGCCCTGATCTCCAAGAATCTCGGGGGCTTCGACCGCATCATGTCCGAGATGGCCGCGGATCCGAAGACCGCCCCGTTGCTGGCCCGCCAACGCATCCCGATGGCCGAGTTCTTCAGCTACACGCTCATCCCGCTGTCGGCCATCATGTTCCCCCACATCGCCATCATGTGCATGACCGCGGAGAAGGTGGCCTCCTTCAAGAAGACGGTGGTCTTCTACCCCATCTGCATCGCGTTGATCTGGCTCCCCTGCGTCGTGCTGGGCGTGGTCGCGGCGCATCAGTTCCCCGGGCTCAAGGTCGGGGAATCGGACGACGTCATCCTGCGCCTGCTCACGTCGAACACCGACGCGTTGCTGGCCGGCGTGCTCGGCGCGGCCATCATGGCGTGCGTGATGGCGTCGGATTCCCAGATCCTCGCCCTGGCCACGATGTTCTCGCAGGACGTGTTCGGGTACTACGGGGGCACCCGACGGTTCGGCGACAAGGCGCAGGTCTGGACGGGCCGGGCCTTCGTGGTCTTGGTCACCACCTTCGCCTATCTGGTCGGCCTGCGTCTCGAGGACAAGGCCGGCATCTTCGAGCTGGCCATCCGCTTCGCCTTCTCCGGCTTCGCGGCGCTCGCGCCGGTGATGCTGGCGGCGCTTTTCTGGAAGCGGAGCACCCGCTGGGGCGCGCTCGCTTCGACGCTTTGGGTCGCGTCCTCGATGGCCGCCCTCTGGTGGCTCCACGATTCCACCACCGGGATCGCGCCCAAGCCCGGCCAACCCCATGCGGTGATCTTCCCGGCGCTCGGCGCGTGGTTGGTCCGGAGCCCGGGCGGCGTGCTGGTCCACGGTTTCCTGCCCGTCCTGCCGATGGTGCTCGGTTCGGTGTTCTGGATGGCCGTCGGATCCTGGCTGAGCCGTCCTCCGAGCACGGCGACCTTGGCGAGATATTTTCCGGACCGGGAGCCTTCGACGGGATCGGCGGGCTCCGGCCGACCGCTGTCCGCCGACAACTGAACGAGACCATGGACCCTGAACTCAGGAAAGAGATCCGCGCGCTCACGACCCGCTTCGGCGCGGTCGTCCGCGAACAGGCCGGAGACGTCGTGTACGCCAAGATCGAGGAGCTGCGTCGCCTCTCGAAGGACCTCCGGCGCGACCGGGGTGGCGAGGCCTCCGGCGCGTTGTCGCACGCGACCGCGTCGTTGTCCGTCGAGGACGCCCACCAGGTGGCGCATGCCTTCAGCCTGTTCTTCCAGTTGGCCAACCTCTGCGAGGAGCGCGCGCGGATCCGGCACCTCCAGGCGACGCCCCACGCGGCCCAGTCGTCGGCGTGGTTGTTCCGGGAACTGAAGAAGGCGGACGTGCCCGCGGCCCGGGTCCAGGCGTGTCTCGACCTGTTGCAGGTCCAACCGGTGCTCACCGCCCATCCGACGGAGGCGCGGCGCCGTTCCGCCTTGGACCACCTCATCCGACTGGGCTCCAGCATGGATGCGCCGGACGAGATCCTAGAGGCGCTCTGGTTGACCGAAGAGGTCCGCGAACGTCGGGTGGGCCCGATCGACGAGGCGGAGAACGCTCTGTTCTTCTTCGAGCGGACCATCTTCGAGGCGACAGCCGATTTCTACGCCGTCTTCGACGCGGAGCTGCAGGCGGCATACCCCGGTGTCCGTCGCGGGCGGGCTTTCCTCACGTTCGGGAGCTGGGTCGGCGGCGACCGCGACGGTCATCCCTTCGTCACGCCGGAGACCAGCCTCGCGGTCGCGGAGCTGAACCACGGGGCGGTGGTCGCCTTCTACCGCCGTGAATGCGACCACCTCATCCGGGAGCTGACCCACTCGACCGAGCGGCTCCCGGGGCCGGACAAGGACGTTCCCCCGGCCCGACGGGACCCGTTCCAACCGTATGAAGGGTTCCGACGCCGCCTGCGCCGGGTCCGCGACCGTCTGGGCGGCCGGTACCGTTCGGCGGCGGAGTTCGTGGAGGACCTGGCCGCGATCCGCCGGGACCTGGAGCAGGTGGGCGCGCGGCGCGCGGCGAAGGGACGGATCTCGCGGTTGATCAACCAGGCCCAGGTCTTCGGGTTCCATCTGGCGGGGCTGGATTTCCGGGACCACAGCTCGAAGCTCGGCGCGGCGCCGGAAGACATCGCCGCCGAGCTGCAGACGATACGCCACCTGCAGTCCGAGCATGGAGGCGCCGCGGCGGACCGTTTCATCCTCAGCATGACGCGCAGCGCGGACGATCTGCTCGCGCTGCTAAAGGCGGCGAAGAAGGCGCGTCTCGACCGCGTGGACATCGTGCCGTTGTTCGAGACCATCGAGGACCTCGAGAACGCGCCGAGCATCCTCGGCGAGCTCTGGGAAGACGCGGACTACCGCGATCACCTCGGACGCCGCGGCGGGATACAAGAGGTGATGCTCGGCTACTCCGACTCCAACAAGGACGGCGGCTATCTCGCGGCGAACTGGGCGCTCTACCAGGCCCAGAAGACCATGGCCGCGCTCGCGGACCGGTCCGGCGTCCAGCTCCGCTTCTTCCACGGGAAGGGCGGCAGCATCGATCGCGGCGGCGGCGCGAGCTACCGCGCGTTGCGGGCACAGCCCGACGCCGCCCACAACTGCCACATCCGGATCACCGAGCAGGGCGAGGTCATCTCCCTGAAATACGCCAACCCGGCGATCGCCCGCAGGAACCTGGAGCAGCTCACCTCGGCCGTCATCGCCGCCAACTGCCTGCCCGGGCCCGGACCCCGGTCCGTAGACCTGCCGCGGTGGGAGGCGGCGATGCAGGTCTTGGCGCGCTCTTCGTCCGATGCCTATCGCCAGCTGGTGTTCGGCACCCCCGGGTTCGCGGACTACTTCTGGGAAGCGACGCCCATCGACCTGATCGAGCACCTGCGCATCGGGTCCCGCCCGGCGAGGCGCCAGCAGACCCGCGACATCCGCCAGCTGCGGGCGATCCCCTGGGTGCTCTCGTGGACGCAGTCGCGCCATCTGCTCTCCGCTTGGTACGGGATCGGCCAGGGCCTCGACGGATTCGTGCGGACGGTCCCGGAAGGGCTCGGTCTCCTCCGCGAGATGTACCAGCGGTGGCCGTTCTTCACGGCCCTGATCGACAACGCCGCGATGTCGTTGGCGAAGTCCGACCTGGGCATCGCCCGCAGGTACGCGGCGATGGTCCGGTCGGACACGGTCCGGGAGGAGGTCTTCGGGCTGATCGAGGAGGGGCACAGGACCTCGGTCCACATGTTGCTGGCCGTCTGCCAGCGGACCCGGCTGCTCTCGAACCAACCGGTCCTCGAGGAGTCCATCCGCCTCCGCAACCCGTACATCGACCCGCTCCACCTTCTCCAGATCCAGTTCTTGGAACGATGGCGGGACACGCCGGAGTGCCGGCGGACGGAGAAGCACCGCCGGCTGCTCGCCTTGACCGTCAACGGCATCGCCTTCGGCATGAAGAGCACCGGATGAGGCGGGCCACGACCCGCGAAGGTCGCGCGGTCGTCCGCGGTGCGTCCGGACCAAGGGAGGAATGTTAGGATATTCCTCATGGTCATTTCGAAAATATCGAATCAACCAAACTGACCGGATGGCCCACGGTTTCCCTGTGGCCCGGCGGGCCCGCTCGGACAACTGGGTCCGCCGCCCCCACGAACAAACAACGACATGAATCCGATCCGATCGCTCTCCGCCTCGCTGCTGGTCCTGGTGCTCGCCGCCCACTCCACGGGCTGCGCGACCCGCAAACCCCTTCTGGACAGCGCGGCCCGCACCAAGGCCGACCAGACCGCGATGACCCCGGAGGCGTCGCTGCGGCTCCTCAAGGAAGGGAACGCGAGGTTCGTGAAGGGCGAGCTCGTCGCCCGCGATTGGACCGCCTTGCGCAAGAAGACCGCCGGCGGCCAGTACCCGCACGCGGCGATCCTCAGTTGCCTCGATTCGCGGGCTTCGTCCGAGCTGGTCTTCGACCAGGGCCTCGGCGACGTCTTCAACGCGCGGGTCGCCGGCAACGTGCTCAACGACGACGTGCTCGGTAGCATGGAGTTCGCCTGCAAGGCGGCCGGGGCGAAGCTGGTCGTGGTCGTCGGCCACACCAGCTGCGGCGCGGTCAAGGGCGCTTGCGCCCAGACCGAGCTCGGGCATCTGACCGCGTTGCTGGCCAAGATCCGGCCCTCGGTCGCCCAGGCCGAGGCGCAGGCCGGCGACGGGCCGCGGACAGGACCGGCGTTCGTCGACAAGGTCGCGGCCCTCAACGTGGAGCACGTGATGGCGGAGATCACCTCCCGCAGCCCCATCCTGCGCGGGATGATCGAGAGCGGCGAGGTGGGGCTGGTGGGCGGAATCCACCATCTCGACACCGGCGAGGTCGTGTTCCTCGGGAAGGGTCCCAAGCCGTGACCTTCTTCGACGCCCTCGCGGCGAACCTGCTCTCGCCCGCGGTCCTGTTCTTCGTGCTCGGCCTCGTCGCCGCGCTGACGAAGAGCGACCTGAAGTTCCCGGAGGCCCTCTACGCGGGCCTGACCATCTATCTGCTCGTCGCGATCGGCTTCAAGGGCGGCGTCGCCATCAACGAGGCCGGCCTCGGCAAGGTCTGGCTGCCTTCGCTCGCCGCCATGGCGCTCGGCGCGCTCATCCCGCTGTGGACGTATCCGCTCCTGCGCTTCGGGGGGAAGTTCGCCGCCGTGGACGCCGCGGCAATCGCCGCGCACTACGGATCGGTGAGCGCCGTGACCTTCATCGCGGCGACCAACTACCTCAAGGCCGTCGACCAGCCGTACGAGAACTACGCGACGGCGTTCCTCGCGGTGATGGAATCCCCGGCCATCCTGGTCGGCGTGGTGCTCGGCAAGCTCGCCACCAGCAAGCGCGGCGCATCGGACATGACCTCGCTGAAGGCGGCGATGCACGAGGCGTTGTTCGGTCGCAGCATCTTCCTGCTCGTCGGGGCGCTCGTGGTCGGCGCGCTGTGCGGCAAGCGGGGCATGGACAAGGTCGAGCCGTTCTTCGTGGCGCCGTTCCAGGGCGTCCTCGCGTTGTTCCTCCTCGAGATGGGCCTGGTCGCGGGCCGGAGGCTCGGGGACCTGCGGAAGGTCGGACCGTTCCTCCTCGCCTTCGGCATCGTCATG
This sequence comes from Verrucomicrobiota bacterium, assembly GCA_947454005.1. Lineage (GTDB taxonomy): Bacteria > Verrucomicrobiota > Verrucomicrobiia > Limisphaerales > UBA9464 > CAIVQB01. The sequence continues at coordinate 3,581 of CANGMH010000051.1, read as the reverse complement.
CCGCTGTTGCACGGTTGCCTGGGCGTCTGGCTCGGGCAGCTCACCGGGCTCGGGCTGGGCGGCGCGACCTTGCTCGGCGTGCTCGCGTCGAGCGCGAGCTACATCGCCGCGCCGGCTGCCATCCGCATGTCGTTGCCCGACGCGAACCCGACCTATTACCTGACCGCGTCCTTGGCCATCACCTTCCCATTCAACATCGCGCTGGGCATCCCGGCGTACCTCGCGGTCGCACGCTGGCTCTATCCCTGAAGATGAACACCCATCCGATGAAGCTGGTCACGATCGTGTGCGAAGCGCATGCCCGCGACGCCGTCACCCGGTTGCTCCGTGAGGTCGGCGCCCACGGCTGGACGCTGTTCCCGGTGGAAGGCGACGGTTCACAGGGCCGGCGCCTCGCCGACATCCCGGAATACGCGAACATCCAGGTCGAGGTCATCTTGAAGCCCGAGGTCGCCGAGCGGTTGCTCGAGAGATTGGGTGGCGATTTCTTCCCGCGCTACGCGATGATCGCCTTTGAATCCGATGTGCGCGTCCTACGGGCGGGAAAATTCTGACCCGGGAGCGCGACGGGCGGTGTCACAGCAGCCCGCGCGCTTCGAGCTCGTCCTCGTCCAGACCGAGATAATGTCCGAATTCGTGGATATACGTGATGCGCACCTCGTCGCGGTAGGTCTTCGGGTCGGCTTCCGCGAAATCCCAGAGGTTCCCGAGGAACAGGAACACCTGCCGGGGCAGGGGGCTCTGCTCGCCGTCGGCCACGTCGATGCCGTCGCCGACGAAGAGGCCGAGAAGGTCGGGATCGAGGCCGTCCTCGACCAGCTCGTCGCTCGGCCAAGGTTCGTAACTGACGGGCAGCGCCTCCGCGTGCCGACGGAGTTCCGGGGGCAACGCGCGGAGGGTCGCGGCCACCTCGTCGCGAGCGGTCTTCAGCAGCCAATTCCAGTCGTCCGGCATCGGTCGGATTTCGCACGTGGACCGCGGGCCGGGCGAGCGGAATCGGCCCGGAAACCCGGGTCGCGATAGGCGCGGGCCGGTGTCCCCAACTTCCTGGAAAAAACCTCTTGTGAAAAATTTCACGTATCGCCAGCCTCACGGCCTCATTTCGGAGAACGACCGCTCACGAGGGGTCTTTGCGTCCCTACGTGGTCCGTTTTCCGTCTAGGATCTCATGCGCTTGATCAGGACATTTCTGGCTCTGACGACGTGGGCTTGGTTCTCGCTCGCGGCTTTCGCGGCGGAACACGGGGCCCACGCCGCCGAGGGCGCGGCCCACGCCGAGCACGCTTCCGAAGGTCTTCCGACGGCCGCGCCGGTGCTGTTCCATGTCGGGCCGCTGCCGGTGACCAACTCGATGGTCGTGACCTGGGCGGTGGCGCTTCTGCTGGTGCTGGCGGTCCGCGTCGCCACCAAGGACATGCAGATGGTCCCGCGCGGGGCCCAGAACTTCTGGGAATGGCTGGTCGAGGGGCTCTATGATTTCCTCGGAGGCATCCTCGGGGCCGACCTGGTGAAGAAGACCTTCTGGTTCTTCGCGACCATCTTCCTGCTCATCGTGGCGACCAATTGGTTCGGTCTGCTGCCGGGTGTCGGCACCATCGGTTACGGCGTGCAGACCGCCCACGGTTTCCATGTCACCGATCCATTGCTCCGCGGAGCGAACGCCGACTTCAACATGACGTTCGCCATGTCGTTGGTGTTCTTCGTCTGCTGGACCATCTGGGCCATCCAGGCGAACGGCATCGGCGGTTTCCTCAAGCACATCTTCGCGCCGAAAGGCGGCACCACCGGGCCGTTGTTCGTGCTGATGGTGGTGGTCTTCTTCGCGGTCGGCCTGTTGGAGATCGTCTCCATCCTGTTCCGTCCCGTGTCGCTCAGTTTCCGTCTCTACGGCAACATCTTCGCCGGCGAGAACATGCTGGAGGCGATGACGCACCTCGGCGGGCCGCTCTTCGGCTGGCTGACGTCGCTGCCCTTCTATTTCATGGAGCTGATGGTCGGCATCGTCCAAGCGCTGGTGTTCACGCTCCTGACAGCGGTGTTCACGCTGCTCATCTGCGCGCACGACGAGGAGCACGCCCACGAACCGGGCGACGCCCATCACTGAAGATTTCGGGCGTCAGACGGTGGCAACGACTGCCGGGACGTCCGTACAACACAAAACAAGACAACGCTATGATGCTCGCAGACCTGACCGGTAATGTCCACGTCGCCGCCGCCGCATTCGCTTCGGCCATCGCCGTCGGAATGATCGGCAAGAGCGCCTCCGAAGCCGTCGGCCGGAACCCCGGCGCGGCCACGAAGATCCTCGTGCAAGCGATCCTGAGCACCGCCTTCGCCGAAGGCATCGTGTTCTTCGCCCTGTTCCTCTGGAACGGCAAGTGATCCATCCGGCGCGGGGCTCCGGCCCCGCGCCATCTCCTTTCCCAGCAGCGACACCATGAATCCACTCCTTCTTCTGGCGGCGGCCGAGGGCGGCCCGGTCGAGCAGATCGCGAAGACGTTCGGCGCGAACGTCCCGGCGCTCATCGCGAACGCCATCAGCTTCACCCTCGTCGCCCTCATCCTGAAGAAGTGGGCCGTCGGGCCCATCCAGACGATGCTCGAAGAGCGTCGCCGGCTGATCGCCGAGGGCCTCGCCAACGCCGACAAGACGAAGGCCGAGCTGGCCAACGCCCAGGCCAAGTCGCAGGAGCTGCTGAACCAGGCCGGTCTCCAGGCCAACAAGATCATCGAGGAGGCCCGCGCCGCTTCGGCCAAGATCTCCGAGGTCGAGCGCCAGAAGGCCGTGGCCGATGCCGCCGACATCCTCGCCAAGGCCCGCCAGGCCGGCGACGCCGAGCTGGTCCGCCTCAAGGGCGAGCTCCGCAAGGAGTTCGGCAAACTGGTGGTCGCCGCGAGCGCCAAGGTGTCCGGCAAGATCCTGAGCTTCGAGGACCAGCAACGTCTGGCCGAGGAGACGAACAAGCAGATCGCCGCCTGATCCCATACGTCCAAGCCCTCGATGAAGATCAGCAAACAATCCCGTCGTGACGCCAAGGCGTTGTTCGGTGCTTGCCGGGTCGACGGCCTCTTGGACGAGGGCAAGGTCCGCCAGACCGTCGCCGCCGTGATCGAGCGCCGTCCGCGCGGTTTCGCGGCGACGCTCGCCCATTTCCAACGGTTGGTGAAGCTCGACCTCGATCGCCGCAGCGCCCGCGTCGAGAACGCGGTCGAGACCTCCCCGGCGTTGATGGAAGCCATCAAGACGAACCTCGCCCGGCGCTACGGCCCCGGTCTGGACGTCACCTTCTGGGTCCGGCCCGAGCTGATCGGCGGCCTCCGCATCAAGGTCGGCAGCGATGTCTTCGACGGTAGCGTGGCCGCCCGGTTGGCCGCTTTGGAAACCACTTTTTGAACGGCTGGACGCAGCCCCTCCCCTCTACTCCCAACTCCCACTGATCCGATGAGCAGCATCCTCCAGGAAATCGAAGCACAGATCGCCGGCGTCAAGACGTCGGTCTCCAAGCAGAACGTCGGCGTCGTCCGCGAGATCTCCGACGGCGTGGCCAAGATCGAAGGCCTGACCGACGCGATGCTCAACG
>CANGMH010000050.1 GCA_947454005.1 Verrucomicrobiota bacterium | reverse complement strand
GGGTCCGCGCGCGGTTGCTCGCGTTCGTCCTGGCGCTCGGTGCCGCGGCGGCGTTCCTGGTGCTCAACATCACGGCGAACTCGCTGATGATGTGGCGCGCGATGGGCGGGACGACGTCGCGGACGACCTTCGGCAGGATCTGGGCCGGACACCTTCGGGACTGGGGCGATCGGCTCGGCTTCCATGGCGCGTCGGACAACAGCTTCTGGCTGCCGGTCGGTGGTGCCGGAGCGTGGTGGGGCAACGTCGCCTTGGCCGGTGGCATCCTGGCCGGATCGCTCGCGATGGTCTGGCTCGCGGTGCGATCTGCGACCGCGGGTGTCCGGCGGACCTGGCAGGAGGCCCCGCTTTCGCCCAAGACCGCCGAGGCCGTCCGGTACTTCACCCGGGTGAGGGTGCCGGACGGTTGGTGGCGGAGGCGCACGGCGCGGCTGCTCGACCGCGATCCGGTCCTGTGGCGCCAGACGTCGACGTGGGGCGCGCGGTTGACGCTCTTCGGCTGGCTCGGGCTGACGATGGTGCTGGCGTCGCAGGCGGTCATCCACGACGGCTATGCGGACCCGGGCGCCGGCCAATGGCTCGGACGGCGGCTGCTGTTGGTCGGGATGGCGTTCGCGGCGGCCGCGAGTTTCAGGGATGACAAGGGGAGCGGCGGCCTCGAGCTCTTGTTGGTGACGCCGCTGTCGCCGTCCGCGCTGGTCGATGGACGGATGCGCGGATTGGCGCGCCAGTTCGGCCCTTCCGCGGCGGTCTTGATCGTCTTGCAACTGGTCCTGGCCATCTTCGCGTACCCGCTCTTGGGACCGGGCGGGCCGTCGCCGGTGGCGGTCGGGATGCTGGAAGGCATCGATTTCGTCGCATGGCTCGGCGCCAGCGCGGCGCTGGGGATGGCCCTCGCGGTCGGACGGACGGGTTTCCTTCTGGCGCTGTCCGCGACCCTCGGTGCGCGCCATGCGTCGACGATGCTGGGAGACTTCGTCGCGTTTCTGGTCCGACCCGCATCGGAGAACCCGTTCCCGATGGGAGCGCGCCCTGAGTGGGAGGCCACGTCGACGATCGTGTCGCTCGTCGTCGCTGCCTTCGTGTTCCCGATCGCTCGGCGGATCGCGGTCCGGCGGTTGGAGGACCGCTGTTTCCTCGGACCATGAAGGGCGGGCCCGCGGTCGCGGACCGGGACGCCCGGGACGCCGCGACGTGCCCTCGGTGCGGGAACCCGGGCCAAAGGCCGAGCGGGCGAGATCTCCATCGGGCCGCCGGACCGGGGAAGGACCGCCTTTCCGGGCACCCTGGGTCCTCAGGCAGCTTGCCAACGGGGCCGTCGTCCGTACGCTGCCGCTCGACATGGATTCGCAGTTGTCGCAATACCTCCCGGTCCTCCTGCTGCTGCTCGTGGCCACGGGCTTCGCGGTCAGCACGCTCATCATCTCGGTCGTCGCCGGCAAGCTCGGCCGTCGCACCAAGACGAAGGACGTGCCCTACGAGTGCGGCATGGTGCCGGAAGGCCCCGGCAACTCGCGCATGTCGGTGAAGTTCTACCTCGTGGCGCTGATGTTCGTGCTCTTCGACATCGAGACCGTGTTCATGTACCCGTGGGCGGTCGTCTACAAGGAGATGCTCCGCGAGAACGCCGCGCTCATCCTCGGCGGGATGGTCAGCTTCATCGGGGTGCTCTTCGTTGGCTATCTCTATGCGCTCAAGAAGGGCGCCTTCGATTGGAAGAGCTGAGCCGGAGGCTCTCCACCGTTTCTCCGCACGAGTGGCCTGCACCGTCGGTACCGTGCCGACCGCGGAGAGAAGATCTGCCTCCCTGATTTCTTGGCGATAGGTCCCGGATCGCAGGGATAGCGTGGCCGAGAGATCGACCCCGGTGGGCGATACCAGGCTTGGGCACCCGATGGTGTTGCGGTAGCCTCGGTCCCGTGAACGTCACCGTCCGAGGGCGCAAACGCCCGTTCCGCACCGTTGGTTTCGACACCGCCAAGAACGCGGTGCTGCTCGTCGAGCAGCGCTTGTTGCCGCACGAGTTCAAGGTCGTCGCCATCCGGGATTTCCGGGCGACCGCGGCGGCCATCACCGACATGGTGGTGCGCGGGGCGGGGGCCATCGGTGCGACGGCGGCGTATGGACTGGCCCAAGGAGCCCGGGCGTTCCGCGGGAAAGACCTATCGAAGTTCACCGCGCACGTCGATGTCGTGCAGCGCACGTTGGCCGAGGCGCGTCCGACGGCGGTGGATCCGGTGAACGCCATGATCGACGTCCGCGCGGCGATGTCCACCGGCACGACGGTGGCCGAGCAGCAGGCGCTGGCGCTCTCCGCCGCGCAGCATTTCGCCGACGAGGACGTCGCCCACTGCCGCGAGATCGGGATCCACGGCGCGCCGCTCATCCGCGACGGGATGCGCGTGCTGACCCATTGCAACGCCGGTTGGCTGGCCTTCGTGGACATCGGCACCGCGACGGCCCCGCTCTACGCGGCGCAATCGCTGGGGCGGAAGTTCCACGTCTTCTGCGACGAGACGCGTCCGCGCTGCCAAGGCGCCTCGCTCACCGCGTGGGAGCTCGCGCAGCAGGGCATCCCCCATGATGTCATCGCCGACAACGCGGCCGGCCATCTCATGCAGCGCGGCGAGGTCGACCTGGTGATCGTCGGCAGCGACCGCGTGCTCGGCCGCACCGGCGAGGTGGCCAACAAGATCGGCACCTACACCAAGGCCGTGCTGGCGCACCGGCACAAGATCCCGTTCTACGTGGCCATCCCGCTCTCGACCATCGATTGGCAGATGGCCTCGGGCATGGACATCCCGATCGAGGAACGCAGCGGCGAGGAGGTCCTGGGCGCCTGGGGCGTGGCGCGCGCGGCGAAGACGGCCTCCCGCGGCACGGCGGCAAGGAAACGGTCCTATGTGCGGATCGCGAACCCCACGAGCACGGCGCGCAACCCGGGCTTCGACGTGACGCCGCCGGAACTCATCACCGGGATCATCACCCCTCTGGGGATCTTCAAGCCGAACCAGTTGTCGAAGCTGCCGCGGTGAATCTTCCGCACCGTCGGTCGGATCGCGCGGGCGACCGGCCCGCCGCGGCATGAAAAAGCCGCCCGCCCCGGTCTTTCACGGAGCGGACGGCCTAACCCAGAACCGACGCACAGTGCCGGCGGCTGACATCCACCGGCAAGATCGGGAGATGCAGGCGGTGTGCCAACCGGCCGATCCTCGATCCCGCGGTTCAGTTGACGACGTTCAGCGCGTTGGTCCGCCAACGATCGGTGGTCGCCCAGAGGTTGACCGGGGCCACGGACCGGCCGTGCTTGAGATACCGGGTGCTGCCGTCGGTGAAGGCGTAGTTCGAGCCGCCGCCCTTGCCGCCGGTCGCGGAACGCACCGAGCTGTTGTGGACGCTGTGGTTCAGCGCCTCCACGTCGTTGCCGAGCTTCCCTTCGAGGAAGTCCATGTAGTAGTGGCCGCTGGTGTAGAGCTTCTCGCCGAGGAGGATGGTGTCGGACGGTTCCCTGATGTCGGTCTCCTTGATGGTCTTGCCGATGATGGACGACATGCTGAACTCCGCGCCCATGCGTTCACTGAGCAGATCGTTCCACCCGTTGATGATGTAGCTGCGCGGGGCCGAATCCGCGACGAGGTTGGTCCGCGTCTCGGCCGTGGCCGGCTTGTTCTTGCCGTCCGGGCCCATGTCGCTCGGGCAGACGAGGACCTTGACGGTGTGGTAGGACGGCAGCAGCCGCTCGCACCAACGGGGGCCCACGTTGCGCTCGGGCAGCTCCGACCGGTTGTCGCCGGCGTACATGGTGGAGGCGAGGCCGATCTGGCGGAGCTGGTTCACGCAGGAGATGCGCTTGGCGCTTTCCTTGGCCTTGCCCAACGAGGGCAACAGCATGCCGGCGAGGATCGCGATGATGGCGATGACCACCAGCAGCTCGATGAGGGTGAACGCCGAGGTCGGGGTTCCTTTCCGCGCGGTGAAGTTGTCGTTTCTCATGGTCTGTATCGGGTCGGGTCCGGGTCTGCGGCGACCGGGAGCATGCTCTTGCGGGATTGCCTCGAATGATTCCCCATCATGCCCGTCTGCACACGCACATGATGACCAAGCAAACGTGGACACTTCTGGTGCTGGCGATCGCCCTCGGCGTGCTCTACGTCGTCCGGTTCACGGACTTGGGCAGCAAGCCGCGCATTCAGATCAATGTCTCCGTCCGTCCGTTCATGCCCAACGCCGGTCCGGACGACGTCCTGCCGCTCGTCTTCGGCCTCGACAAGGAATGGGAGCTCACCGGTCTCAAGGTCACGCCGGTCGCGGAGGTCGGCAGCGCCAAGCCCCACGCGGTCTGGCAGCTGGTCGCCAAGACCGCCTCGAAGCCGACGCTGGGCTTCCTCTTCGGCGACGAGATCCCCGGCATGGAAGCGCCCGGCGGCGTGAAACCCGACAAGCTGCTGCCCGGCGTGCCGTACCGGCTGGAGCTGACGGCCGGCCGCGCGACGGGGCAGGCCGACTTCACCCCGCAGCCCGCGTCGGCCGACCGCTGAGCCGCCGGCCCAACTCCGGACGTGACACGGGCCGGGACGTGTGGCTACTTCCGCCCGCCATGAAACGCCTGTTCATCGCCGCTTTCCTCTGCCTCGGCTTCGTCGGCCTGACCGCCGCGCGGGCCGAGGACAAAGCCGCACCCAAAACTGAAACCAAGAAAGAAGTGAGCACCACCGCTACCCCCAACGAAGTCGCCATCATCAAGACCGCCAAAGGCGAGATGGTCGTCGAGTTCTGGTCCGACGTCGCCCCGAAGACGGTCGAGAACTTCAAGAAACTCGCCAAGGACGGCTTCTACGACGGCACCGCCTTCCACCGCATCGTCAAGGGCTTCATGATCCAGGGCGGCGATCCGCTCACCAAGGACGCCTCGAAGGAAGCCAGCTGGGGCACGGGTGATCCCGGCTACAAGATCAAGGCCGAGTTCAACTCCCGTTCCCACCAGCTCGGCGTGCTCTCGATGGCGCGTTCGGCCAACCCGGATTCCGCCGGCAGCCAGTTCTTCATCTGCCTCGGCGACGCCTCGTTCCTCGACGGCAAGTACACCGCCTTCGGCAAGGTGCTGAAGGGCGAGGACGTGTTGAAGAGCCTCGGCGAGGTCACGACCCGCGTCGCGGGCGGCGGCGAGAAGAGCCGTCCCACGGAGCGCCAAGGCGTCGAGAGCGTCAAGATCGTGGACCGCGCGACGATCAAGTGAGCTGAAGTCGTTTTCCGCAGGCGGACGGTGCGAACCGTCCGCCTGTTTTGTTTCTGCCGTGGACCTCGGACCTCTCGCCCAAGCGCTCGTCGCCTTTGGTTGTCCCGCCGCCAAGTCGGACGAGATGGCCGCGCAGCTCGACAAGCGCGCGCATCAGCTCGCCGCCGCGAAGGGCCGCACCTACGAGGAGGCGCTCACCCACCTGCTGAAACTCATGGCCGCGGGAGGCGCGGGCGCAGGGGAGAGGAGCCCGGTCGAAGGCGGACTGCCGGCCGCGGTCCGGCCGTGGAAGACCCTCTCGTCCACGCCGCTCGCGGATTACCGCATCTTCCGCGTCCGTTCCGACCGGAAGACGAATCCTCGCACCGGCACCGAGCATGACCTCTTCGCCATCGAGTGCGTCGACTGGGTGAACGTGGTCCCGGTCACGTCCGACGGCCACGTGGTGATGGTCGAGCAGTTCCGCCACGGCTCCGACACCATCGAGCTCGAGATCCCCGGCGGCATGATGGATCCCCAAGAATCCGATCCGGTCGCGGCCGGCCAAAGGGAGCTGAAGGAGGAGACGGGGTACGAGGGCGACCGGGCGCGGTTGATCGGCTGGATCTATCCCAATCCCGCGATCCAGACCAACGTCTGCCATACGTTGCTGGTCGAAGGCTGTGAGAAGCGCCACGAGGTGGAGTTCGACGCGACCGAGGACCTCGCCACGCGGTTGGTGCCGGTCACCGAGATCCCGGGGCTCATCCGGACGGGCCGCATCCGGCACGCGCTGGTCGTCGTGGCGCTCACGCACTTCCTGTTGAGCCAAGAAGGATGATCGAACCGGGCATCCGGTCGGTCCTTCCGGATCACGCCTTCTTCCGCCACTCCACCTTCGGCGGCTCTTCTTGGCCGAGCACGCGGTAGCGGGTGCGGAAGTGCATCTTGGCGACCTTTGGCAGGGCTTCCGGACCGTGCTTGGCGACGAAATCTTTCCCGGCGGCCTCGACCGCGGCGGAGGCGCCCTTCGGCAACGCCATGCCGAACTGCTTCTCCAGGGCCTTGAGCCGCACGACGAACTCGTGCCGCGCCAGGATCGATGCGGCGGCGACCGCGATGTCCTCCTCCGCCTTGTGCCGCTGGACGAGCTCGATCTCGCGGCCGAGGCTCATCAAGGCCTTCGACACCGTCGTCTTGTCCTGGGCGAACTGGTCGCTGATCGCCCGGATCGGCGGTGGCTGCATGTGGTCGCGCTGGAGCATCAGGTTCTCGATCACCCGGGCGTGGCCCCAGGCGAGCACGCGGTTCACCGAGCCGGTGGTGGCGTGCATCCGGTTGTAGGCCTCGCATCCGATCGGCACGACCGAGGTCACGCAGCCCGGCGTGCCGAGGATGATGCCGGCGAACTTCGCGATCTGCGCGTCGCTGCCGATGCTCTTGGAATCTCGGATGCCGCTGTCCTTCCACGCGGCGATCACCGCGGCGTTCACGTACACGCCGGCCACGCAGAGCGGGCCGAAGAAATCGCCCTTGCCCGATTCGTCGACGCCGAGCCGCGGATGGAGCAACGCAGGGTCGTGGACGGCCTCGTAGCCGAGCTTGGCCGTGCCGATCACCTCGGGCTCCAGCACGAACTCGACGAACGCCCTCGTGCCCTTGCCTTGCACGACGACCTTGCCCGATTCGTAGAAGGTGACGTTGTGGTCCGGTTTGGTGCCGCTGAACCGGGCGTAGGGCACGTCGCGGAGCTGGTAGCTGCCGCGGACGATCTTCTCGAGCGCGTCGGCCTGGGGCGGGGTGAGCTTCGCGGTGTAGCTGGTCATCGTGGTCGGCCGCCGAGCGCGGTGAGGACAGCGGAAACCTACGGTCGGCGGACCGCCGGCAGCAACGGGGCATTCTCCGCGGCGGGTTTGACCATGGTTCCGCGGTCGAGCTAGCGTCCGTGCAAATCGGACCGCCCGCAGGGCTTTGCCGTTTCCGGTGCGGCGGCCGGTCGGGCGTCCGGCCAAGCCCGGATAGGTGCTCCGGCTTCGCGGAGGAATGCGGGTTTTCGCGGGAAAGCATGCTTTTGGATGGCCGGTCTTCGCGGCGGGAGACCGTCTCACGGACCAAATGCCGGCCGGCTGGGTTCGTCCGGGCGGGGATCGAGGTCGCGATGGTCGACTTCATTGCCGTGGTCCGGGCCGCGAGACCATTGGAGAAGTGTTCCGACAAAGATGATATGAGCGAGATCACAGAACGCCGGTTCGTCACGGCCGCCGAGAGCATCACCGAGGTGTCGCCGTTCACCTTGAACGCGTGGCTCTCCCGTCCCGACATCGTACCGTGCGCCGGGTTGTTGATGGTGCGCGCCACCATGGATCCCGGCCGGTGCCATCCCTTCCACCACCATCCCACCCGCGAGGAGATCATCTACGTCCTCTCCGGCCAGGCAGAGCAGTGGTGCGGGGACCAGCACCGCGTGCTCAAGCCGGGCGAGATGCTGCTGATCCCGAAGGGCGAGGTCCACGGCACCTACAACCCGTTCCGCGAACCGGTGGTGTTCTTGGCCATCCTTTCGCCGGTGGATGCCGAGGGGCCGGCGATGGTCGATGTCTCCACCGAGGAGCCGTGGGCAGGCCTGCGGAAGGGCTTCACACCCTGTACCTGAAGCGGCGCGCCGATCTTTCCGCCGATGTATCGACCGGCCAGCCGAACCGATCCGGCCGCTGGCATGGCCAGGCGGCTCGAGAAGCTCCACGCCGACTTCGGCCGGTGGTGCATGGTCTGGGGGCTCTCCCGCTTGGCGCGCGAAGCGGACATCCAGTTCGCCGATGATCTTGGAATGGCGCTCGGCCGGTGCGATCCGCGTTCCGGTCGGATCGTGCTGAACGGCGTGCTGCTCGCGCCGGAGAACGAGACGTTGTTGGCGGAGACCCTGTGCCATGAGGCGGCCCATATCGTCGCCCACCTGCGGTACGGTCCGCGCATCGCAGAGCACGGTCCCGAGTGGCAGGAATACATGACGAAGGCCGGGTTCCAGCCGCGTCCGGTGATCCCCATCGGCGAGGTGGCCGGGATGGCGCCCCGGGCGGAGTCCGGTCCTCGTCCGCGGGTCCGGCGATGAGGTCTCTCCCGGGATCGTCCACGAGAAAGCCGGGGTTTACGGCCGCGGTCGGCTGGGGCACGGTGTCCGCAGCTCCGGCGGCCGGACCCAAGGCCCCGCTCCGAGCAACCCCTGCCGAGGCTCCACCCCTTGCCCGGCCCCAGCGATTCCCACTATGAAAACTGGCTACCTGATCGACATGGACGGCGTGATCTACCGCGAGAACCACCTGATCCCGGGCGCGGTCGATTTTGTCGCGGCTCTGCTGGTCACCGGCACCCCGTTCCTTTTCCTCACCAACAACTCGGCACCGACCGCCGAGGACCTCGCCGTGCGGTTGCGCCACCTCGGCGTCACCGGCCTATCCGCGCGGCACTTCTACACCTCGGCGATGAACACGGCCGATTTCCTCGACGAGACGCATCCGAACTGCACCGCGTTCGTCATCGGCGAAGGCGGTCTGATGGCGGCGCTGCACGAGCGCAAGATCGCCAACGACGCCATCAGCCCGAACTACGTCGTGGTCGGCGAAGGCGCGTTCACCGCGGAGAAGCTGACCAAGGCTCACGAGCTGATCGAGAAGGGCGCGCGTCTCCTGGCGACGAACCCCGACAACTGGTGCCCGGTCTCGAGCCAGAAGACGCGGCCCGGCGCGGGATCGATAGCCGCCTTCCTCGAGGCCAGCACCGGGCGACGCGCCTATTATCTCGGCAAGCCGAACGGATACATGTTCCACAGCGCCTGCCGGAAGCTCGCCGAAGCCGCGCTCAGCCCGATCGGGCGCGTCGTGATGGTCGGCGACACCATGGAGACCGACATCCGCGGAGCGGTCGAAGCCGGGCTCCACAGCTATCTCGTGCTCACGGGTTCCACCCAGTTCGAGGATGTGGGCGACTATGTCTACCAACCCACGCGCGTCCTCCAGAGCGTCGCGGACCTGGTGGAAGAGGTGAAGACCGGCAAGGCGCCGGAGAACGTGGAGAGCCCGGCCCTCGGCAACAACCGCCATGCCGGCGGGAAGCTCGGCGCGCGGCACCAGACCGATGTCCTGGCCCTCTACAAGCCACGTCCTCGGCCGGCCATGACGAAATAGACCGGCGCCGGCGGATCGCGCGGATCGTCATCTCCCGGCCGTGCGGCGGAGCCACGATCGGCCGCCCGCCGCCGCGGCGAAGGACGCGGCCATCATGCCGAGGACCCCGGCCGCGCCCTGCACGAGCCCGCTGGAGGACCAACGCCACGCGCTCGCCGCCGCGGCCGCGACGAGCGGGGCCGCCACCGCGACGACGATGCCGACGCTGAGGCAGGTGGCGACCATCGCGACCGCCCGGAGCAGAGCGGTCGGATCGGAGAGCACCCCGAGGAACGAGGCGTCGCGCAACGCCGCGTGATAGCTGAGCTCGGCCTGGGCCTTCCGTGCCGCGATCTGGTCCGGCGTGAGCCGTGGCCGCGGCGCCGGGATCTCCGAGAACACCGTTTCGTTGAAATCTTCCGGAAGCCGCGCCAGGGCGGCGTGCCCGACGAGCTCGGCGTCGAGTTCCGCCCAGGTCCTCTGGAACGCGCGGCACGCTGGGCAGGTGGCGAGATGCGCGTCAGCGATCGACGGGACGATGTCGCCGGCCCCGTCGGGGATCCCGCAGATCCAGTCCTCGCAAGCGGCGCAGTCGGTGGGGTTCATGGCTCGGTGTCTCCTGTCGTCGCGGCGTCGCGGGATGCCAGCCGGACGAGTTCTTTGCGGGCGCGGAAAAGATGGGTCTTCACCGTGCCCAACGGCAGGGCGAGCAGCTCCGCGGTCTCCTCGTAGGACCGCTGTTCCAGATAGAAGAGCCGCAGCACGCGCTGATGCCGCTCCGGAAGCCTCGCCAATGCCGCCTCGATGTCGATGCCCGCGCCGGACTCCACCGTGGTCGGTGCTTCGATCTCGGCGACGATCTCGGCCGGTCCAGGAGCGTCCAGCGGCACGGTGCGACGGCGAGCAGAGCGGCTGATCTCGGTGAGGCAGACGTTCCGGGCGATGGTGTAGATCCAGGTGGAGAGCGAGGCGGTGCCGTTGTATGCGGGCAGGGCTTTCCAGACGCGGAGGAGGGTGTCCTGCGCGAGGTCGGCGGCGGTCTCCGGATTCCGTGTCATGCTCAACGCCAGATGGAAGATCTTCTCGCGGAAACGCTCGACGACCAGCTCGAACGCCTCCCGGGGCTGTCCGGCCGCGAGGTGCTGGTGGATGCGGGTCTCGTCGATCATCGGAGCCCCGGCCGGCGGACCGCAGGACAGGGCGTCGGTATCGATACTTCGGCGCGGCGCGCCAGGTTTCAAAATAGTTCCATCGATGCCGATGAAACCTTTCCCGCCCGCGCCGAGTAGGAATCCGCGAATGAAGGCAACATCGAGATCATCCATCGGCACCGGGTTCGCCACGGCTCTCCGGATCTTCGCCTGTGTCGCGTTGCTCGCGGCGGCACGAGCGCAGGACCTTACGTCATCGGCTCCCGTTGACGTCGGACACGCCGCGCCGCCGGCTCCGGCCCCTGTCGCGCCGGCTACGGTCACGCCCGCGGCGAAAGTCGGTTCCGAGACGCGGCGGATATCCGAGAAATCACCGCATGAACAGCGGGTCGAGATGATCGGGCTCTGCCTCGGTGCGGTCGCGGTGGTGTTCGGCTGCAGCATCGCGTGCCTCGCGATATGGACCGAGGCCCAGAAACGGCGGGACCTGATCTCAGCGGTCCATCGCGAGCGTATGGCGGCCCTGGAGAAAGGCCTCGACTTGCCTCCGTTCCCGTCCGAGTGGCCGTCCCGTGACGCCGCCGGATGTGGTCCCGGCACGCCGAGTTCGGGTTTGAAACCCGGCCTCATGTGGCTCGCCACCGGGATCGGCCTATGGCTGTTCCTATCGCCGAAGAACCACGGTCTGTTGCATCCGTCGGTCGGGGCCATCCCCGCGGCGGTCGGGGTGGCCCATCTGGTCTACTTCGCCATCGAGGGCCGGAAACTGAAGCGCGGAGAGGAAGCGTCCTGAGGGCGGAGGATCCGTCACGAGCAGGCGCTGGCAGAATGTCACCGCTCGGCCCGTCGGGGTCCCGCCCCGAGCGGGCCGAGCCGAGATCGCGGCGGCCCGGGCCTGTTCCAGCGGGACCAGCCCCGTCCCGGATTCCGGTTCACTTCAGCTCGTGGGAGGAGACCTTCACGCCCTTGGTGAACTTGTTGAAACCGAACATCTGCGGCTTGAACTCGCCGACCGGGGTGACGTCGGCCTTGGTCGGGACCTTCTGGCCGGTGAGGTCGTAGCAGGCGTTCACGAAAAGGCGGCGCAGGTCCTCGCTCTCGAGATCGGTCGCGGCACCGATGGTGGAGCAGAAGTAGCGGCCGGTCTTGCCGGACGGCGTCTTCACGTCGCGCAACCACACGAGCGGCATGGTCGCCTTGGTGAGCGTGGGACCGTCGTCGGGCTTCATGCCTTTGAGCACCTGACCGTGGAGCAGGACCGTGGCATCGGCCGGGAAATCCGGGTTCACGCCGTAGACATCGGTCGGCCCGAAGACGTCATGGACGCCGTTCAGGATGGGGTTCTTCTGGTTCTTGCCGTCGATGACGCCCCGGGTGGCCTCGCCGCCGTGGTTGCCGTGGTGGTAGGTCCAGCTCTCGCCGACGGTCATGCCGCCGAAGCCGCCGCCTTTCGCGGTCCAGGAATATTTCGCGTAGGGGCTCTGCTTGTTCCGCTCGTAGTTGAAGGAGTGCGTCGCGGTGCGGAGGACCATCATCGGCTTGCCCGAATCCATGTAGTCGACGAAGTACTTCATGTCCGCGTCCGGCAGCTCGCGGAAGCGGAACTGGTTGACGACGAGGTCGGCCGAACCGAGCAGGTGCATGCCCGGGACGTTGGTCTGGTTGTTCGGGTTGATGCTCCCGTCGGCGTCCTGGCTGAAGAGGACGGTGCATTTGAAACCGTGGCGCTGGCTCAGCAGCTTGCCCATCTGCGGCAGGCTCTCCTCGGACCGGTATTCTTCGTCGCCGCTGAGCAGCACGATGGTTTTGCCGTTCGCCTTGTCGGCCGGCGGATTGTAGGTGACCCACTGCTGGGCTTGGGCCAGCAGCGACGACGCGACGAGGCTGAAGAGGATCGGGAGTGGTTTCATCGGAGCGACGGTGCCAGACGGATCCGTCGCCGACAATCTTCAGACTGAACTTCGTGTTGACCCTGGCATCCCGTCCTGCGAATGAGCCGCGCGAATCCATGAGGATCCTTTCGTCCCACCGGGCCTCCGTGCTCATCGGCATCCTTGTGGCGTGGGGCATGGATGTCGTCCTCGCCGCGGGGCCGACAGGCCAATCGTTCGAGGAGGCCCGACGGCATTGGGCGTATCAGCCGGTCCGGCGTCCTGTCCCACCGGCGGTGAAGGCCGCCGACCGGGTCCGTTCGCCGATCGACGCCTTCTTGCTCGCGAAGCTGGAGGCGAAAGGGCTCGGCTTCGCTCCGCCCGCGGATCCGCGGACGTTGCTCCGCCGCCTCTACTACGACCTGATCGGCCTGCCGCCCACGGCGGACGAGGTCGAGGCATTCTCCCGCGCCGCGCTCGGCGATCCCCGGGCCGCGATCGGGTCGGTGGTGGACCGGTTGCTCGCCGACCCGCGTTATGGCGAGCGCTGGGGACGCCATTGGCTCGATGTCGCGCGTTACGCCGACACCAAGGACCTCGTGCTGCTCTACGGCCGGGACGCCATCCGTCCCTACGCCTACACCTATCGCGACTACGTCGTCCGCGCGTTCAACGACGACATCCCGTACGACGAGTTCATCCGCGACCAGCTCGCCGCGGATCTTGCCGGACCGGATCTGCCGCGCTGGCGGCTCGGCGCGCTGGGCTTCCTCACGCTCGGACGGCTCTTCGACAACAACCCCCACGACCAGATCGACGACCAGATCGACACGGTCACCCGGGGACTGCTCGGCCTGACGGTCGCGTGCGCCCGCTGCCATGACCACAAATACGACGCCATCAAGGCCGCCGATTACTACGGGCTCTACGGCGTCTTCGCCTCGACGGAGCGGCCGTATGCGCTGCCGCTGATCGAGGATCCTGCCGACGTGCCCGGCGGCGCCGGGTCCGAGGCGCAGCTCGCCAAGGCCCGCGGCGAGCTCGAGAACCATATCGATGCCGAGTTCGCCCGGCTCACCGAGGTCCTCCGCGGCCGGATCGGTGATTACCTGGTCCGTGCGGCGACGACCGCTCCGGACCTCACCGAGACGGCCCAGTTCGGGCTTTCGCTCACGCCGGACGATTTCCGTCCGACGCTGGTCCAGCGCACCCGCCGCTTCATCGCGCAGCGCGCCAAGCCCGACGATCGCGTCTTCGGCCCGTGGGCGGTGCTGATGTCCTTGCCGGACGCTGAGCTCGCCAGCTCGGGTGCGGTGAAGGCCGCCTTGGAAGGTAAGAGCGGGCGGACCGGCGAGAAGACCATCGGGCAAGCAAGCAATCCGCTGGTCGTGGAGGCGCTCGCACGGGCGACGATCGCGGACAAAGCCGGGGTCGCCCGGGCCTATGGCGCGCTGTTCCTCGGCGTGTACGAGCGATCGAAACCGACGAAGGACGGCGCCGCCGCTTTGGATGCGGACCATCGCGAGCTGCTCGAGATCGTGACCGGCAAGCAGGGGCCGGTCTGGTTCGCGCGTCGCGACACGCCGGACCACATGTCGCGCCCTGAGAAGGACCGCTACGGCACTCTCGCGCTGGCCTTGGACAAGATCGCCGCCCACGCCACGAACGTCCCGCCGGCGCGTGCGATGGTCGTCGCCGACCTCCCGGAGCCGTATGAGCCGCGGATCTTCGTCCGCGGGAGCCCGGCGCGTCCCGGCGAACGGGTGCCGCGCGGTTTCCTGCGCGTCCTGAACGGCGGCCAGGAACAGCCGTTCGGCGCCGGCAGCGGCCGCCTCGATCTCGCCCGCGCCATCACGTCGCCGACCAATCCGCTCACCGCGCGCGTCTTCGTGAACCGCGTCTGGATGGAGCACTTCGGCGAACCGCTTGTCGCGTCGCCATCCGATTTCGGCGCGCGCAGCGCGGCGCCCTCGCACCCGGAGCTGCTCGATTGGCTGGCGAGCGAGTTCATCCGGTCCGGCTGGAGCGTGAAGCATCTCCATCGCCTGATGGTCACCAGCGCGGCCTACCAACAATCCTCGGGCGACACCCGGACCAGCGCGGATGCGTTTGCCGGGGCAGGGGAGCAAGACGGGAAGGAAGGCAAAGGAACCCCCGGGCATCCGGCCGCCTCCGTCCGCTCGCGTCCTCGTTCGCCCGCGGATGGAAACGAGCAGGGCCGCCCCGCGTCGGATCGTGCGGCCCGGGAACGCGACCCCGAGAACAAGCTCCTCTGGCACTATCCGCGCCGTCGTCTGGACCTCGAGGCGATGCGCGACACCTTGCTCTTCGTCTCCGGACGACTGGACCGGGCGCTGGGTGGCCGGCCGGTGGACGCCGCGGGCGATCCCGCCGACCGCCGCCGGACGGTGTACGGTCTGGTCGACCGGCAGAACCTCCCGGCGTTGTTCCGCGCCTTCGATTTCGCCATCCCCGACCAATGCGTCGAGCGCCGGTCGCGGACGACCGTTGCGCAGCAGGCGCTGTTCGCGATGAACTCGCCGTTCGTTTTGGAGCAGGCGCGGGCCTTGGCGGAGCGTTCCGGGACCGAGGCCGGCACCGATCCGGCCCGCCGGGTGGACGCGTTGTCCCGTCGCGTGCTCGGCCGCTCCGCCACGCCGCGCGAGACCGGACAGGCCCTGCGGTTCATCGCCGAGGCCGCCGCCGATCCGACCGCGCGGCAGGCACCGTGGGAACAGTTCGCGCAGGTGCTCCTGGCCAGCAACGAACTGGTCTTCCTCGACTAGCGGTGGCTCAATCCACCGGTGACCACGGAACGCCATCTCACTGAACCCGAACTCACCGCCGGCCTGCCCGAGATCCGCCATGCGCCCGCCGATGGCGGCACGGTGGCGATGATCGTCGTGCGCCCGGATCGCGAACTGCGCGAGCTGCCTGATCATGGCACCGTCACCCCCGAAGCCGGCCTCGTCGGAGATCGTTGGGCCCGTCATTGCACGCGTCATCTTCCGGATGGCCGTCTGAACCCGGACACCCAGCTCACCCTGATGAATGCCCGCGCCGCCAGGCTCATCGCCGGCCCGCGCGAACGGTGGCCGCTCGCCGGTGACAACCTGCTCGTGGATCTCGACCTGAGCGCAGCCAACCTGCCCGCCGGCCAGCGGCTCAAGCTCGGCGAAGCGGTGATCGAGATCAGCGCCGAGCCGCACACCGGTTGTTCCAAGTTCTCGAAACGTTTCGGCCCGGACGCGCTGAGGTTCGTCAACTCGCCCGAGGGTCGCGCGCTGCATCTTCGCGGCGTGAACGCGCAGGTCGTCCAGGCGGGGCGGGTGCGCGTGGGAGACCGGATAGTGAAAGTTTGAAGGCAGATGAACGGTCGAGACCCTGGATCGCCAGCAGCGGCGAATGCCTGGCTCACTCCCACCAATCCTGCACTTTCCCATCCTGCAAAATGCGGGCTTTGTCGCGGACAGATTCGTCCCGCCGGTCCTTGGGCCAACGGGTCCAATTCCACTTGAAACTGGGCGGAATGATGGCGATCTCTCCATCCGGAGTTGAGCTGGCCGGGAGCAGGCTCAGCCGATATTCACGATAGCCGGCCCAGTTTGGGAGGGCGCTTGCCGATGGGTCGCGTGGCGGCAGCCCGCCCCCAAGCGATGACTTGATCCCGGTGATGACGGTGGCCGCGAACAGGAAGCCGGCGAGCCCCAGGAAGGCCGCTTCACGTCGGGGCAGGACCAGCAAGATCACCGGGAAAATGGCCAAAGGGATTTGCCAAAGGAACCGGGCCGCGGGCCGGGAATGGATATGCACCACGATGAACATGGCGCAAATCGCCGCGGAACCCAGCAGCAAGGCCACCAGACACCATCGGACGCCCTTGTCTTGGCGGGCCTTGAACACCCGGTAGCCGGCCGCGAGCCCGAGCGCTATCACCACCAGCCCCACCAGGAACCCGCCCGGCCCATTGCTCTGGTCAGGAGGCAGGAGAGCGGACGGCGGAGGCATCGTCAGGTCCACAAACGGGGACATCCGCACGGGTGCCAGAACGAATTCCCCGATCCCTTGCACGATCTCGATGGGATACTTCCAGAACCGGTTCAAGGGCGGGTGAAGCAAGATCACATGGCTGTTCTTCTGGCTCAGGAACAATCTGGAGACAAACCAAGGGACCAGGGAAAGGGCGACCAATGCGCCTGGTCTGACCGCCCGGTTCAAGAACGGCCCGGAGGACAACAGGAACAGCGCCGAGGCGATCCCTGCGATCAGGGCCATGCCCGAGCTGTGCAAGAGGAGAGAAGCACCCAGCAATGCGGCGAGACCGACCAACCGGCCCGCTCCAAGCTCGCCATTTTTCCCCCAGGCTCGGACCAAGATCCAGAAGATGGCCCCCGTCAGCGCCAATTGGGCCGTGTTGGCCAGCAAGGCGTGGCAGGTGATCGACACGAACAACGCCAGCCAGATCCCGATGGTGGTGCCCCGCAGAAATCCAGGCGCCGACTCCTGTCCCTCAGCAAACGCTCGCACATAACCGGCCCAGAGAAATCCGATGACCGCGGCCAAGCTGATCTGCAAGACCAGCAACGAATTCCCGCTGGTCCCCAGCATCCCTTGAACCAAGGCCAGGAGCGCCGGAAAACCCGGAGGCCAATACACCATCGGATCGCCATCCAGATAATTGCAACCGTGCCCTGACAACAAACTCACGGAGCCTTCCCAATAAGCCCAAGAATCGGTGAAAAAATAAACGCCCCGTCGCAAGGTCCATCCCGTCAACAACCCCGCCAAAACGGCGACCCACCACGGCATCCAACGCCACATCCGCCCCAGGCTGTTCGGAGAGATGTTCGTCTGCTCAGTCGTTTTAATTGCTTGATGTGTGATGTGACAAAATGACGGTGATCCGGGACGGACATCGGTGGGGCGCCCGCAATGGGCTCCCCACTTCTTTC
>CANGMH010000049.1 GCA_947454005.1 Verrucomicrobiota bacterium | reverse complement strand
CCTCTGCCGCACGGCGCTCGTGTTCGCTCTGGTGTCGTCGGACGTCGCGGCCTCGGCGGCGGCGGGCAAGAGCGACGGCGGGGAACTCTGGTGGTCGCTGCGGCCGGTCGAGCGTCCCGCGGTCCCGGAAGTCGATGGCGCCGACGTCGTCGCCAACCCGATCGACCGGTTCCTCGCGGCGGCCCGTCGCGCGAAGGGCGTCCGCGCGGTCGGACCGGCGGACCGCGCCACGCTGTTGCGCCGGGTGCATCTGGACCTGGTCGGGCTCCCACCGACGCCGGCGGAGCAGGAGGCCTTCGCGGCCGACGGTTCGCCCGATGCGTACGAAAAGGTCGTGGACCGCCTGCTCGCCAGCGAACAGCACGCGGTCCGCTACGCGCGGCATTGGCTCGATGTGCTGCGCTACGCCGATTCGGACGAGCGGATGACCGCGGCTCCCGGCATCCATCTGTGGCGCGACTGGGTGACCCAGGCGCTGCACGACGACCTGCCGTACGACCAGTTCGTGCAGGTCCAGCTGACAGGACGCCGCTCGGGTGAACGTTCGCAGATGTCGGCCACCGGCCATCGTTTCCAGAAAGAGCCGCGACCGGCGGACCTCTTCGCGCTCGGGTTCTTGGCGCGCGGCGCCGGGGACGATCCGCAGGAGCTGGCCATCAACGCGGTGGACACGGTCTCGGCCGCCTTCATGGGCATGACGGTCGGATGCGCCAAGTGCCACGACCACATGTTCGATCCGGTCTCCAAGGCGGATTACTACGCGATGAAGGCGTTGTTCGACCCGTTGGTCCTGCGCAAGGTGACGCTGGCGAGCGCCGCCGATCTCGTGGCGGTCGGCAAGGCGCAGGCGGAGACGGAGAAGAAGCGCGCACCCATCGAACGCGCGCGTGCCGATCTGCTCGCTCCCTACAAGCAGCGGCTCCACGAGGAACGCGTCCTCATGCTCCCGGCCGATGTGCAGGTCGTCATCCGCAAGCCGGAGAAGGACCGCACCGCCGAAGAGCAGAAGATCGCCGACGACTACTTCCCCATCCTCCGCATCGACGGCGACAAGGTCGACGCGATCCTGCCCGAGGAGGTCCGCCAGAGATCGCGCGACCTGCAGAAGCAGATCGACGCGGTGGACGCCGAGGCCCGTCGCGCCGGCACGCCGGCCCTCCCGGTTTTCCACGCGGTGGAGATCGACCGCGTGCGCGAGCGGGAGAAGAGCTACGTCCTCACCAGTGGCGATCCGTCGCGTCCGGAGAAGGACCACGAAGCGCGGCCGGGCTGGCCGTTCGCCCAAGGAGCGCCGGACCTGCGCGAGGGCCGCGTCGAGGCGTTCGCGGATTGGCTCACCGCGCCGGAGAACCCGCTGTTCGCGCGCGTCGCCGTGAACCGTCTCTGGCGATGGCATTTCGGCGAAGGCCTGCACCGCCAGACGAGCGACTTCGGCAAGCAGGGCGGAAAACCGATCCAGCCCCTGTTGTTGGATTGGCTGGCATCGGAGTTCGTCCGCCAAGGCCACAGCATGAAAGCGATGCACCGTCTCATGGTGACCTCGCAGGCGTACCGCATGGCCTCGGAGACCGGACCGGAAACGGCCGCGGATCAACAGGCCGATCCGGAGAACACCACGTTCTGGCATTTCCGGTTGCGGCGGCTGGAAGCGGAACCGGTGTGGGATTCCATCCAGGCCGCCGCGGGCCGGCTCGATCTGCGCGTCGGCGGACCTTCCTTCGACCTGCCGCGACCCGAGGCCAAGCCGCGTCGTGGAGACGCCGCCGTTCCCCCGAAGGATGCCGCGAAGGACCCGGCGATGAAGCGGCGCGGCATGTACATCGTGCGCGGTTTCTCCACCAGCCGCGACGTGACGCCGGGCTTTCTCCAGACCTTCGACGTGGACGACGGCCGCGCGCCTTGCCCCATGCGGCTCCAGACGGTCACGGCCCCGCAGGCATTGTTCCTGATGAACAGCCCGGAGATCGACGAGGCATCGGCCCATTTGGCCGAGCGCGTGCGGACCGGATCCGGCGGCGACCTGGACCGCGCCGTCGACCTCGCCTATCGCCTCACGCTCGCGCGCGCTGCGACGGTGTCGGAACGCGAGCGCGCCGCTGCCTTCCTCGAAGGCGATGCCGGCCGGCTCAAGGCGTTCTGCTGGCTCCTCTTCAACCTCGACGAATCCATCTATGTCCGGTGATCCCCGAGACCTTTCCGGCGGCCGGATCCCGCGGCGCGACTTTTTGTTCCGCGCCGGCGGCGGTTTCTTCGGCGCGGCCTTGGGCGGGCTCTTCGCCGAGGCCGGCGAGATCAAAGACGCCATCCGCGGTCCGCATCTGCGGCCGCGGGCGAAATCGGTGATCTTCCTCTTCATGTGCGGAGGGGTCAGCCACATCGACACCTTCGACCCGAAGGACAACCGGCACGCGGGCAAATTCATCGACGCCATCGGCTTCGGCGACAACCAAGCCGCCATGAGGCGTCCGGTGATCCCGTGCCTGCGGACCTTCACGCGGCACGGGCGTTCCGGCATCCCGGTGTCGGATTGGTTCCCGCACGTCGGCAGCGTGGTCGACGACATCGCGGTGGTGCGGTCGATGTGGTGCCACGAGGGCAACCATTTCCCGGCGGTGATCGAGACCTGCACCGGGCATCGCGGGAGGCAGTTCGATCATCCGAGCTTCGGCGGCTGGGTGTCGTACGCGCTCGGCTCGGCGAACAAGAACCTGCCGACCTTCGTGAACATCGGCCGCCCGTCGTCACCGGTGCAGCTCACCGGCGGCTACCTCGGCGCGTCGGTCTCCGCGACACCGTTCCAGGCCGGCGAGACGCCCATACCGGATCTCCGCCCGCCCGTCGGCGGATCGGCGGCGGAACGCGAGCGGCAGATGCGCTGGCTGCACGCGATGAACGAGGAGTTCCGCGGGCGGTACGCTGCCGATCTGGACATCCAGGCCCGGACCAAGGCCTACGAGCTCGCCGGGCGGTTGCAGATGTCCGCGCCGGAGGCGGTGGACCTCGCGTCCGAACCGGCCCATGTGCGGTCGCTCTACGGCATCGACGAGAGCCACACCGAGGAGTTCGGCAAGCAGCTCTTGTTGGCGCGCCGTCTGGCGGAGCGGGGCGTGCGCTTCATCCAGGTCTGCCACGCCGGCGGCGGCAACGGCGGCTGGGATTCGCACGGCGACATGAAGACCCACGCGCCGCTCTGCCGCGCGACCGACAAACCGATTGCCGGCCTGGTCAAGGACCTGAAGCAGCGCGGCATGCTGGACGAGACGCTGGTGGTCTGGAGCAGCGAGTTCGGCCGCACCCCTTGGTCGCAGAACACCACCGGCCGCGACCACAACCCGAAGGGTTACACCGCGTGGATGGCCGGCGGCGGCATCCGCGGCGGAGTCGTCCACGGCGCGACCGACGAGGTCGGCTACAAGGCCGAGGTGGACCCGCACTACTACAGCGACCTCAACGCGACCATCTTGCACCAGCTGGGCCTCGACCACACCAAGATGGAGCTCCCGGCCTTGGGCCCCGTGTCCCGGCTGGTGGAGAAGGGCGGCCCGATCATGGAGATCATCGGATAGCAGCCTTCGTCACGCACGGCCGGCCGGCCGGATGACGGCATGAAAAAACCGGAAGCCGGTCTCCCGGCTTCCGGTGGTCTCTAAATGCGGGCCCGATCAGCGGCCCTTGGGCAGCGCGCTGACGCCGGCGTACACAGCGTTGCGGCCGAGCAGCTGCTCGATGCGGAGGAGCTGGTTGTACTTGGCCGTGCGGTCGGTGCGGCTGAGCGAACCGGTCTTGATCTGGCCGCAGTTCGTCGCGACGGCGATGTCGGCGATGGTGGAGTCCTCGGTCTCGCCGGAGCGGTGCGAGAGCACGGCGGTGTACTTGTTGGTCTGCGCGAGGCGGACGGCGTCGAGCGTCTCGGTGAGGGTGCCGATCTGGTTGACCTTCACGAGGATCGAGTTGGCCGTGCCGGTGTCGATGCCCTTCTGGAGGAACTTGGTGTTGGTGACGAACAGGTCGTCGCCGACCAGCTGGGTGGTCGCGCCGAGCTTGTCGGTGAGCTTCTTCCAGGTGACCCAGTCGCCCTCGGCGCAGCCGTCCTCGATCGAGACGATCGGGTAGCTGGCGCAGAGCTTGGCGTAGAACTCGACCATCTCGTCGCCGGAGAGCTTCTGGCCGCTGCTCTTCTTGAACACGTAGGTCTCGTTGCCGGTGTAGAACTCCGATGCGGCGACGTCGAGCGCGAGGAAGATCTGCTTGCCGAGCTTGTAGCCGGCGTCCTTGGTGGCCTGGGCGATGACGTCCAGCGCGGCCTCGGCGCTCTCGAGCTTCGGGGCGAAGCCGCCCTCGTCGCCGACGGCGGTGCTCAGGCCCTTCTTCTTCAACACGCTCTTGAGGGCGTGGAAGATCTCGGTGATGGCTTGGAGGCTCTCGCTGAAGGTGCCGAAGCCGTGCGGTTGGATCATGAACTCCTGGAAGTCGATCGGGGCGTCCGAGTGTGCGCCGCCGTTGATGACGTTGGCCATCGGGACGGGCAGGACCTTGGCGTTGGGCCCGCCGAGGTACTTGAAGAGCGGCTGGCCAAGGGCTTCGGCGGCGGCCTTCGCGTTGGCGAGGGAGAC
Source organism: Verrucomicrobiota bacterium (assembly GCA_947454005.1). Taxonomy (GTDB): domain Bacteria; phylum Verrucomicrobiota; class Verrucomicrobiia; order Limisphaerales; family UBA9464; genus CAIVQB01. The sequence goes on along the minus strand of CANGMH010000049.1, from coordinate 12,757 downwards.
GGCGAGGATGGCGTTGGCGCCGAGCTTCGACTTGGTCTCGGTGCCGTCGAGGGCGAGCATGATCTCGTCGACGGAGAGCTGGTCGAGGGAATCGACGCCTTCGAGGGCCGGGGCGATCTTGGAGGTGACGTTCTTGACGGCCTTGGTCACGCCCTTGCCGAGGTAGCGCTTCTTGTCGCCGTCGCGCAGCTCGATGGCCTCGTGCTCGCCGGTGCTGGCGCCGGAGGGCACCGCCGCGCGGCCGACGACGCCGGAGTTGAGGACGACGTCGACTTCGACGGTGGGGTTGCCGCGGGAGTCGAGGATCTCACGCGCCTGGATTTCAACGATCTTGGTCATGTTCTTGATGGTTCTGTCGAAAAGACGCGGCATAGAACGGAACGCGGGCGGGAGCGTCAAGGTGCGGTTCGGCGCGGATGCCGTCCCGCCGCGCGATGACCGGGCCTCCCGGCGGGTCCGGTGATGCCGCGCTGGCGCCCCGACGGAGCGGAGGGAAGGGGATGGAACTTCTTTGAACGACCCGACTCTTTCCCGCGTCCGAGGCTCGACTCCGCGGCCCGGGGCCTGCTTGGCTCTGTGCCCGCCCGTTCTTCGGCACCACGTATGTCCAATTCGTCCACGGAACTCCGCGCGCAGCTCAAGGCCGCCGCCGACCATCTCGCCCTCGTCCGCACCGAGGTCGGCAAGGTGATCGTCGGACAGCGCGAGCTCGTCCACCGCCTGCTCGTCTGCCTGGTCGCGCGCGGCCACGTGCTGCTCGAAGGCCTGCCCGGCCTCGCGAAGACGGCGAGCGTCAGCTCGCTCGCGCAGGCCACGCACTGCCGGTTCCAGCGCATCCAGTTCACGCCCGACCTGCTGCCGGGCGACATCACCGGCTCGCTGATCTACGACCCGGTCAAGGGCACGTATTCCACGCGGCAAGGCCCGATCTTCGCCAACCTCGTCCTCGCCGACGAGATCAACCGCGCGCCGTCCAAGGTCCAGTCCGCGCTGCTGGAGGCCATGCAGGAGCGCCAGGTGACCATCGGCGACCAGACCTGGCCGTTGCCCAAGCCCTTCCTCGTGCTCGCCACGCAGAACCCGATCGAGCAGGAAGGCACCTATCCGCTGCCCGAGGCGCAGATGGACCGCTTCATGTTGAAGGTCATCGTCGGCTACCCGACCGCCGCGGAGGAGCTCACCATCCTCGACCGCATGGCCTCGACCGCGCCGAACCTGTCGCTCGACGCCGTCGTCTCGCCCGAGGAGATCCTCGGCTACCAGTCGTTGGTGAACCACGTCCACGTGGACGCGCTGGTGAAGGACTACGTCGTCCGCTTGGTCATCGCGACGCGCGAGGCCGCGGCGGGCAAAGGCGTCGCGCCCGAGCTGAAACGGCTCGTCCGCATCGGCGCCAGCCCCCGCGCCACCATCAACCTCACGCTCGCCGCCCGCGCCTGCGCCGTGCTCGAAGGCCGCGACCACGTCACGCCCGACGACATCAAGCTCATCGCACCCGACGTGCTCCGCCACCGCGTGCTGCTCACCTACGAGGCCGAGGCCGAGGAGGTCACCACCGAGAGCATCGTCCAGACGCTGCTCTCCAAAGTGAAGGTGCCGTGACCCGCGGATGACGGATGACGAGATGCGAAGTCCGAACCAAGCTGAAGCCATGACCTACCGAGTCACTTTGCTGGAGTCCGAAGAGGGCTGGTCGGCGAGTTGCCCGGCCCTGCCCGGATGCCATAGCCAAGGCGCGACCCGCGCCGAGGCATTGGAGAACATCAAGGAGGCCATCCAACTCTGGCTTGAGGTCGAAGCCGAGGAGAACGGGGTGAAACGGGTCGAGGAAGACCTCGTCACCGTCTAGCCATGCCCAAGCTGCCCGGCATCAGCTACGCGGAAGCCGTTCGCGTGTTCATCAAGCTGGGATACCGCGTCGCCCGTGACGCCGGGCTGAAACCCGAACAGTTCAAGGATCTGCTATGACCCGTGTCCGCCTCATCGTCTTGGTCGTCGCCGCCCTCGTCGCGGCCGCGACCGCCTACACCTTGTGGGAACCGCGGAGCTACGACGTCGCCAAGGTCCATCCCGATCTGCAGGCGCTCAAAGAGCCCTTCGGCAAGGTCTCGATCGACTACTATGTCGCCGAACAAGGCGCGATCGGTATCGCCGTGACCGATGCGGCCGGCGTGGAGAAGAAGTTCCTGTTGCCCGCGCCCACGTCGTCCGGCCGCTACGAAAAGATCCTCGCCGGCGTGCAGTTCGTGAAGCAGGCCGGAGGCGTGCCGGTACCGGAACCCGAGCAGACCCGTCGCCGGCTCACCGACATCGTCGTCCGCTATGGCGACGGCGGCCCGGATGCCGACATGGCGCTGCTCGCCCTTCGCGGCCATCCGTTGGACCGCCTCCGTGTCTGGATCCGCCGGCGCACGGAGTGAACGGGATCCCGCCAACTTCCCTGTCGCCGCACCCCATGTCTTCGCTAGCTTCCTACCCATGAAAGCGACCTTCGCCGAGCCGGAGATGATCGTCCGCAACGGTAAACCCGTGTCTGTCATCCTGCCCCTCAAAGCCTACGAGGCCTTGCTCGAACGTGTTGGCGATGCCGCCGACGTACTGGTGTCGCGGAGCCGCCGTGACGGCGCGGTCGAGACACACGACGAGGTCCGCCGCCGCACCGTCGCCCGGCTCAAGGCCAATGGCTGAACATCGGCTCACCTCCAGCCGCGCGGCCGGCAAGGAGATCGACAAGCTCCCGCCCAAGGTCGCGTTGCGCGTGGTTGATGCCATCGGCGAACTGGCCTCCCGACCTCGGCCACCGGGCTGCAAAAAATTATCCGCCGAAGACGATTTTTGGCGCATCCGGGTCGGTGACTACCGGGTCGTCTACGAGATCGATGATGACGGCCGCGAGATCCTGGTCACGCGGGTCCGCCACCGCCGAGAAATCTACCGCGACTGACCGATGCTTCCTTCTGATTATCTCAAGCGTCTCCGCCAGGTGGAGGTCCGCGCGCGTCTGGTGAGCGAGCAGCTCATGGGCGGGCGGCTCACCAGCGTCTTCAAGGGACGCGGGATGGACTTCGCCGACGTCCGCGAATACGTGCCCGGCGACGACGTGCGGCGCATCGATTGGAACGTCACCGCCCGGCTCCGCAAGCCCTACATCAAGCGCCACACCGAGGAGCGCGAGCTCGTGGTCATGCTGCTCATCGACGCCTCGGCCAGCGGCCACTTCGGCACCGCGCCGGACGGGGCGTCGCAGGCCGACACCAAGCGCGAGCTCGCCGCCGTGCTCGCCGGTGCGCTCGCGTTCAGCGCCGTCCGGGACGGCGACCGGGTCGGGATGCTGCTCTTCACCGACCGCGTCGAGCGCTACGTGCCGCCGCGGAAGACCCGGGCCCACGTCACGCGCCTGCTGCACGAGTTGCTCTACACCGAGCCGAAGTCGTCCGGCACCTCGCTGAACAGCGCGTTGAACTTCCTGAACAACCTGTTCCATCGCCCCGCGCTGGTGTTCGTGCTGTCGGATTTCCACGACCACGACGAGGCGGCCTGGAAACGCGCGCTCAAGGCCAGCAACCAGCGGCACGAGATGATCGCCCTCCGGACGGTCGACCAGCGCGAGCAGGAGCTGCCGGATGTCGGGCTCGCGCTGGTGCAGGACGCAGAGACCGGCGAGGTCATCGAGCTGGACACCAGCGACCCGGAGGCGCGCGCCGCCTATGCCGCCGCCGGTGCCGCGCGGTCGGACGCCCTGAAGGTCTTCTGCCGTCTGAGCGGCGTGCCCGAGATGGAGGTCCGCACCGACGACGCCCGGGACCCTTGGCCGCAGCGGCTCCAGAAGTTCCTCGACCAGGCCGCGAAGAGGAGGATCGCTTGAACCGGACCGACCTCGTCGACGACCTGACGCTCGTGCCGCTGCCGCCGTGGTGGCAGTCGCCGTGGATCATCGCGGCGTCCGTCCTGGTGCTCGTCGCCTTGGCGGTCGCGGTCTGGATGCTGCGGCGTCTGCTCTCCCGCAAGGTCGTGCTGATGGACCCCGCACCGACGCGGCCCGACCTGCATCCGGAGTTCCTGCGTCGGCTCGCCGAGCTCCGGTCCCGTCGCGCCGACCTCACGGACTACGACCTGGCCATCGCCTGCTCGGACCTCCTCCGCGATTATCTGGAGTGGCGTTTCCAGTTCTCGGTCCGCTTCCAGACAACCCGCGAGTTCCTGGGGTCGGCCCGTGAGAACACCGTGTTGTCCGAGGTCCAGCGCGAGATGCTCGGGACGTATCTGGGCTTCTGCGACGGCGTGAAGTTCGCCCGACGGAGCGCCTCGCGGCCGGAGTCGGACAACCTGCTCGATTCCGCCGAGACGTTCATCCGCCAAGGCGCGGCCCCGGAAGGAGGCGTCAAGTGAACCTGCTCCTCGCTTTGCCCGGTGGTCTTGAATTCCTCCATCCGTGGGCCTTGCTCGGATTGCTGCTCCTGCCGCTGCTCGCGTGGTGGCTCGGTCAGCGCGGTCCTCTTCCGTCGGTGCCGGTGCCGACCTTGCGCGGCCTCTCCGCTCTCGGGACCAGGCCGCGTCGTCATCGCGGCGTGCTGCGCTGGTGCTGGGTCCTGTTGCCGCTGGCGTTGTTGGTCGTGGCGATGGCCCGGCCCCGAATCCCGCGCGGCGACCTGCCGGACCCGAGCAAGGGCATCGACATCATGCTGGCGCTCGACTACTCGCGCTCGATGGCGGAGACGGATTTCCGCCTGAACGGCCGACGGGTGAGCCGCAAGGAGGCGCTGGTCCATGTCACGACCGACTTCATCAAGGGCCGCGCCGACGACCGCATCGGCATCGTGTGCTTCGCGCGGACGCCTTGGCTGGTGAGCCCGCTGACGCTCGACCACGAGTGGGCCATGACCGCGATGCGGGAGGCGGAGCTCGCGACCGGCACGGGCATCGGCTGGGCGATCCAGGCGAGCACGACCTTCCTCAAGAAGAGCAGCGAGCGCAGCAAGGTCATCATCCTCATCACCGACGGCGAGAACTCCGCCGGCCCGCCGCCGATGGAGACCGCGCCGTTGGCGGTGCGCGAGCGCATCAAGGTCTACACCATCCTCATCGGACCCGACATGGTGACGCCGACCGCGGCGGCGAACCATCCGCTCAACAAGGTCGCGCGCATGACCGGCGGCCAGTTCTTCCAGGCCAACGACGCCCGCGCGTTGCAGGGCATCTACCAGCTCATCGACCAGCTGGAGAAGCGCGAGCTGATCCAGAAGCGATTCGTCTCGTGGCGGGAGCTGTTCCCTTGGTTCACCGGCGCCGCGTCGGCGTTCTGGATCGGGGGCCTCGTATGGTCGCAACTCGTGCGAAGGAGGGTGCCGTGACCGAAGTGTTCAGTGTTCAGTGTTCAGTGTTCAGCGGCCGATGCACCACGGGCTGCGCGCGTTCTTCGTCCTCCATCTTGCATCCTCCATTTTTCGTTCCTCCCTGTCCTCCGTTCCGTGCTCCATGAGGTTCGCCCATCCAACTCTGCTCTGGCTCACGCCGGTCCTCGTCGGTGTGTTGTGGACGGCGCTCGTCATCGCCGCCCGTCGACGGTCGGCGGCGCTCGCGGCGTTCGCCGGCGGGCCGGGCCGGACCTGGGCGCGACCCAACGTCTCCGTGCCGCGCCGACGCTGGGACCTCCTGCTCACGTTGGCGGCCTTCGCGTTCCTGCTGCTGACCCTCGCCCGGCCGCTCGTCTTCCGCCGCAACGAGGCCAACGAGCTCCAGGGCGTCCCGTACCTCATCGCGCTGGACGCCTCGCGCTCGATGCTCGCGGCCGATGTGCGTCCGACGCGCTGGGCCGCGGCCACCAACGCGCTCGACAAGTTCCTCGCCGACACCAAGGCCGACCGCATCGGCCTGATCACCTTCAGCGGCGCCGCCTATCTCAACGCGCCGCTGACCTTCGACACCACCGCGCTCCGCACCACGCTGCGCTATCTCGACCCGAACGCGATCGAGGACGCCGGCAGCTCGCTGGCCGCGGCGCTCGAGCGGGCCGGACGCTACTTCGCCAGCAACCAGGTCCCGCAGCGCATCGTGCTCGTCGTCTCCGACGGCGAGGACCTCGTCGGCAACCCCGTCGACACCGCGCGACGGCTCAACCGCCAGCTCAAGCTCCAGGTCTCCACCATCGGCGTCGGCACCGCGGCCGGCGCGCGGGTGCCGGTGAACCGTTATTACGGGGGCGTCGCCAAGAACAGCTTCGGCCAGGAGGTCACCTCGCGGTTGAACGAGGGCAACCTCCAGCGCCTCGCCGCCGCGACCGGCGGTCGGTATTTCCGGCTGGGCGACCAGGGCGAAGGGCTGGAGAAGTTCCGCGCCGAGGTGCTCGCTCCGTTGGCCGAGACCGCCGCGCGCGAGGACATGAAGAACTACGGCGAGCTCTTCCAGGTCCCCTTGGCGCTGGCGCTGGCCTGTCTGTTGGGCAAGGTGCTGCTGGCGGCGGACCGGTTCGCCGTCGCCCGCCGCTTGCCGTCGATCGGCGGCGCGGACCGCTGGACCAGGAAGGACGCATGATGGACCCGAACGCTCCCCATATCCGCCGCGACCGCCGACGTTCGCCGGCGATGTTCGTCGTGATCTTGATGGCGTCCTGCCGCGTCTTCTTCGCCGAGGTCTCGGCGGACCGGTTCGACGTGATGGCGTTGCAGCCGCTGATGACCAACGGGCTCGCCGCGCGGGCCGCGGACCAGCTGGCGGCCGTGCTGGAGAAGGACCCCGACAACGCCCGGCTGCTCTACGACCACGGGGTGGCCGCCTACGCCGCGGGCCGTTTCGACGAGGCGCTGCTGTCGTTCGACCGCGCCGAATCGCTCGGCGACCCGAAGCTCGGCCGCAAGGCGAAGTTCCAGAAGGGCAACACCGAGTTCCGCGTCGGGCTCGCTTCCAAGACGGCCAACCTCGACGAGACGATCTCGCGATGGAAGGAGTCCGTCCACCTCTACACCGAGGCGTTGAAAGAAGGCGGCGACGCGGCGACCCGGACCAATCTGGTCTTCGTCCGCAAGCAGCTGCTCGCGCTGCTGCTCGACGACGGGAAGAAGAACCTCGACGCGGGCCTCCAGACCAACCAGCCGCCCGCCGCCCAGCTCGAGAAGCTCCACAACGCGTTCGACAAATACACCGACGCCAAGGAGGTCGCGCCCGAGGATGCCGATGCCCGGCAGGGCGAGTCCAGGTCCCGCGACGCGCTGGCGCAGGCCCTCGCCAAGGAAGGCACCCGCAAGACGCAGACGATGCAGCTGGTCTCGCCGCGCCCCCAGGAGGCGCCGATCCCCCGGCCCGATTTCAAGCAGATCGAGGAGGGCGTCTCGATGCTGGAGGACGCGCATCAGCTCAAGCCCGAGGACCAGCCCATCGCCAAGGCGTTGGAGGAAGGCAAACGCCGGATGGCCGATGCGTTCGAGCGCCACGCCCGGCAGCTCATGGCGCAGGAGGAGCGCATGCCCTGGCCGAACGAACGCCTCGCCATCCTCCGCATGGCCAAGGAGCAGGTCGAGAAGGCCCTCGACAAGGTGCCCGACCACCAGCCTTCCAAGGAGACGCTGGCGGAGGTCAACCGCCGGCTCGCCAACGTGATGGAGGAGCGCGCCGATGAGCTCGCGCAGCAGAGCGAGAACGCCGGCCTCGAACAGAAGACCCAGGAGCTCAGCCAATCGCTCGACCTCTACCAGCAGGCGGGTGAGCTCAAGCCGTCCGACAAAGGGCTCCCCAAGAAGGCGGAGAAGACGCAGCAGAAGCTCGAGGAGGCGCTGTCCAAGCTCGCCGACAAGCTGATGAAGGAGCCCGGCGGCAAGGAATCCGACGAAGCCAAGGCCGCGCGTCTCGAAGGCGCCGAGCAGGCGCTCGACGAGTTGCAGGGATTGAAGCCGTCGGAAGAGACCGCCAAGAAGGCCGAGCAGGTCGGCAAGCAGCTCGACGGCGTGCGCCAGAAGCTTTCCGAGCAGGCGCAGAAAGCCGGCCAGAAGCCCGGGGGCAAGGATCCGCAGATGGCCGAAGGACCCCCGCAGTTCCAGGGCCCGCCCATCGACGCGCCGCCGCGCGTGAACACGCCCGGCCAGAAGGGTCAGTTCAACTCGTCGGCGATGAACAAGAAGCAGGACTATTGATCCGGTCGGGACCGACGGCCCGATACCGACGAGCAGGCGGGCCGCTCTCCGGGCAGCGCTCCGTCACTCCGGCGCGGTGAGCACGGCGCGGGCGACGCTCCAAACGCACACCCGGTCGGCGCCCATCTTGCGCAGCACCCGCGCCACGGCATCGGCCGTCGCGCCGGTGGTGAGCACGTCGTCGACCACGACCACCGACGCCCCGCCGAGGTCCACCGCGCAGGCCGGGGCGAACGCGCGGTGCACGTTGGCCGCGCGTTCATCCCGGTCCAGACGGGTCTGCGTGCGCGTCGGTTCGGTCCGCGCGACCAGGTCGGTCCGCATCGGGATCCCGAGCGCGTCCGCGAGCCGCCGCCCGATCCGCGCGGCCTGGTTGAACTCGCGCTCGCGCTCTTTCACCGGATGCAGCGGCACCGGCACCACGAGGTCCCAACCGGCGCCGGCCAGCGCGGGCTTCGCCTCGCGCAGGAGCAGGTCGGCGAGGAACGGCTCGAACCACAGCGCCCGCGAGTACTTGAAGCGATGGATGACGTCGAGCGCCACGCCTTCCGCGACGACGGCGGCGCGCGCGGATCCGAAATGGAGCTCGCGGTCGTGGCAGTTCGCGCACTCCGCCTTGTCGGTGACCGCCCCGGGGAAGGGCAGTCCGCATCGCGCGCAGTACGGCGGCCGGATGAACCGGACCTCCCGCCAGCAGCCGGCGCAGACGTAGCCGTCCGCCGCCTTGGCGCGCGCCTCGCCGCAGATCTGGCAGCACTCGGGATAAAGGAATCCGAGCAGCGGCTCCATGGACGGTCGCGACGCGGGAAGCTTCATCCGGTCGTGACGGTCGGCCGCGGCCATCGCGCCGCCAGCAGCAGGGCGACGGCACCCAACACCACGGTGGCCGCCCATCCGTCGTAGAGCTTGTCCGTGCCCCAGATCCTTGACGGACCGCCGGGCGCGGACCGGGTGAGGAAGCCGAACGACTTCAGCCAGAATATCCATCCCGCATGCATCCCGATGGAGAACCACAGCGCCCCGGTCCGTTCACGGGCCCAGGCGAGCAGGCCTCCGGCGAGCGCCAAGGTCATCAGGCCCGGCACCATGTCCCGCAGCATGGTGAAGCCGTGCAGCATCTGTCCGAGCACGACGAAACCGCTGAGCGGGCCCACGACCGACGGCGACGGCGGCTTCTGGAAGAAATGGACGAGCGCGTAGATGCCGCTGGTCACGATCGCGGTGGAAGCGAAGGAACCGGTGCGCCGGAGCGCGGTGAACACCGCGCCGCGGAAGAGCAGCTCCTCCAAGATGCTGACCGCGATCGCGGCCAAGGTGGCGTTGCCCAGATGGCGGCCCCAATCCGAGACCGGATGATCCACTCGCCAGTCGCGTCCCCCGAAGACGACCGATGCGGTCGCCGCGGCCGCCAGCGAGACGAACCCCACGGCCAGCCCCGCGCCGGCCTCGCGCGACCATCCGCTCCGCGGCCGCCAGCCGATGTCCGGCCACGACCGCACGCCCACGGCGCGGACCAAGGGCCAGAGGCCGGCCAGGGCCAGGCCGAGCAGGCAGCGGTTCACGTAGCGGTGGAACGGTTGCCGGGCCAGGGCGGACGCGGGCGCGAGATGCTGCACCGCGCCATGTGCCCACGGCGCCAAGATCGCGGCGCCGATGAAGACGACGGCGAGATATAGCAGCAGCGCCCGGAGCGGTTTCACGTCGGCGACGCTAGCGGGCGTGCAAGGGACCGGCGAGCGGGTTTCGGTCCCGCGGAAAGACGTCACAGGACACCGGTCACGGTGCGGGTTGCCCGCTGTTCCCGGTGGCGTCTTCCAGGGCGGAAAAGAACGGCAGCAGATGCCGCGGGATGTGTTGTCCCAAGCTCCGGATGCCCCCGGCGCCGATCGACATCGTCCCGGACTGGATCGAGACGTTGAAGCTCCCGTCCGGATTCCGTCCCGCCGAGAAGGTCTTCGGTCCGTCGCCGGACGCGGCGATCTTCGAATCGAGCCAGCTTCCTGCGGTCTGTTCGAGGAGCGCCGCGCGCTGCGGACCCAGTGTGCCCTGCAACGTGGCGAGGAACTCTTGCCGCATCCGGGCGTCTTCTCCGGGGTCCGGGTCGATCCGGAGGGTCATTTTCGGTCCGCCGTGCTGAACCACGCCGGGCAGATGCTCGTCGGTGGTCCGTGCGCGGGCGACCTCGCGGCGTCCGTTCTCGGCGACCATCCGCCCGACCGCGGCGTCGAGGGCCCGGACCTGCGCCGGGTCGACGGTGAGAACCGCGGCGACCTCCGGGCGGAGATGTCCGTGGTCGTCGAACGGGCTCATCGGGAACGACGGCAACAGGTCCTTCCGCAACCAGACGTACGGTGACTTGGGATCCCATTCGCGCTCGGCCAAGGGTGGCGTCGCCCATCGGCTCTCGGGATCGATGACGGCGAGCTGCTTCTCCAGCGCGCGGCCTTCGGCCAGGTTCCGCGAGCGCGCCGCCCGGTCGCCTTCGGGCTGGTCGCGCCAGCGACGGATCTCGGCTTCCGCGGCGACGACGGCGGCGTCCAGGTCCGCGCGGCGACGTCCGATCGCGGCAAGCTCGGTCCGGGTCTGGCGCAGGCGGATCTCTCGGGGGATCGCCAGCGCGATGCCGCATGCGGCGATGACAACGAGGATCGTCTGGCGGGACGGGAAGGGGAAGGGGAGACGTCTCATGGCGCGGGAGGCGTCTGCTGGCGGGCTTGGTCCATCCATTCTTGCAGCCCCGCGAGCGCAAAACGGGGGGCTTCGTCCAGGGAGATTGTCGACTGCACCATCCCACCGGAATCCGGCGCGATTCCCCAGCCCAAGATCGTGTCGGTCGTCCCGCGCCGATAGAAACGCAGCCGGTGGGCGAAGGGCATCACGGCCATGGTGGAGTTTAGTCCGTTTTGTCCGTCGTCGAGCGGCATCCAGTCGCGCAAACCTCGCTTGAACAGCTCCAGGCGTTCTTCGCCCAACAGCGGGGCCAGCGAGGCGAACAGTTCCTGCCGCAGCGGTTGCAGCGCCCCTACGGTCGAGCCCACCTCGAAGACCCGGGTACCCTCGCGGCTGTGGCCGTTGAGATCGCTGTCGGTCGGGTCGACACGTTTCGCGACCATGCCCTGCGCTTCTTGGAACGCCGTTAGGAATCGGTCCATCGCTGCTTGGACACTCCCCGATTCATCGGCGGTCAACTGGAGCGCCTCCTTGATCTGCTCGGTGAGCGCGCCGCGCTTGTCGCCCACGGAATCCAAGAGCATCTCCTTGAGCAGTTCCTTGGGCACGCGGACCCGCGGCGAGGTGTCGTCCCACCGGTACACCGCGCGCGGGGCCTTGCCGTCGCGACGTGCCCGCAACTGCGCCACCCGCGCGCCGGCATCGAGCGCCGCCGCTTCGGTGCGGAGGGCCTCCGCCTTGGCCCGGTCCGCCTCCTCGGTGAGCCGCGCGAACTCGCGGCTCTTGGCATCGACATCGGCCAAAGCGGCCGCAAGGACCTCGTCGAGCGCGTGTCGGCGGTTCCATTGCCACGCGAGCGGCGCGCAGACGACGAGGGCGCAGAGGACGGCGGTCTGGGTCTTGGTGAGGGCCATGGCGTGCAGGAGGAGAAGTTTGAGGCCGGTCGCCGTTCCGCCGGCGGCAAGCCCGGCCTGGGCCGCGGTGCCGGCGAGCGCGATCGGCGCCGTTTGGGAGGCTTGGGCGAGCAGCGCCGTCGCGCCGGAGCCCGCGGGCAGCAGGAATCCCCGCTGCTGGAAGAAGCCGGTGAGCTTGGCGAGCGCCCGCGCGACGCGTTTGCGGGCGGCGTCCTCCTCCACGCCGAGGAGATCGCCCACCTCGCGGAGGCTGCGGTCCTCGATGAAGCGGAGGATCAGCGCGAGACGGTCGGTCTCGCGCAGGCCGAGAAGCCCTTCATCGAGCAGCGGCACCAGGGCCTCCAACGGGGCGGTGCCTTCGCGATGGAGCGCGGAGATCGATGCCGCGGTGTCCTCACGGCGGCGGCGGCGCAGCTCCGAGCGGATCCGCGTCTTCGATCCGCGGACGGCGGCATGGTGCAACCAACCCGCCAAGGTCTCGAACCCCGCGAGACGGGGCGCCTTCCGGGCCAGCGCGACGAAGACGTCCTGGGTGATCTCCTCGGCCAGGCCGCGGTCGCCCGTCTGCCGCAGGGCCGTGGCGAACACCAGGTCCACGTGCCGCGCCACGAGCGCATGGAACGCCGTCTCCGATCCCTCCCGGGCGTAGGCGGAGACCAGTTGCCCGTCGTGTGGAGTCGCGCTCGTCACACCGGTAATCTGCCGCAACCGGGTCGGACCGGACAACCGGCGCGGATTTTCTTCGCGCGACCGATGGGTCCCGGATGCCGCGGGCCGCTTGCCGGCCGGCCGGATCCGTGCAAGACAGGCGGCACCGTGTCCGAGCCGCCCATCCAACCGGAAGTGCTTCCGCCCGGTGCCCCGCTTCCGCCGATGAAGCGGACGCCGTCGCCGATGCCGATGCCGTCGCTGGACGCGCCCGCGCCGTTCCATCCGTTCTCCGCTGCGTTGCTGATCGTCGTCGACAACCTCTGGAACCTCGCGGATTGGACGGTGATCGGCTGGTTTCTGACCATCCCGCTCAGCTTCCTCTCGGTGGCCGTGCCCGTG
>CANGMH010000048.1 GCA_947454005.1 Verrucomicrobiota bacterium | reverse complement strand
TCCGCTCACCTACGTGGTCACACCGGATCCGGCCGCCGCCGGTACGAGGACGTTCTCCGGCCGAGGTTGGTTCAACGCGGAGGCCTCCGCGACCGGTGGTGCCGCGACGCTCGTGGCCGACCACGCACCGATCGCCGGAGCCGATTTCGTGGACCGGCCGCTCACCGCCTCGTTCAAGGTCTCGGTCTTCGCGCTGCTCGCCAACGATTCCGATCCCGACGGCGATTTCCTCGACCTCGTCTCGGTGTCCGCGCAAAGCGCGCACGGCGGCCGGGTAGAGCTCCGCTGGCCATGGATATACTACACGCCGGCGGCGGGGTTCACCGGCATCGACACCTTCACCTACGACCTCTCCGACCGCGTCGGCGGATCCGCCTCCGCGACCGTGACGCTCAACCCCGTGCTGCCCCCGGGATCGCCGGCCCACAACATCGTGTCGTTGGAGAACCTTGCCGGCGGATCCACCCGGGTCCGGTTCACCGGCGTCCCGGGGTTCGTCTACCATGTCGAGGTCTCGCCCGACGCATCGGTCTGGACGCGGGTGGCCGACCGCACCGCCGATTCCGTCGGCCGGTTCGAGTACCTCGACCCCACCGCTTCGTCCGCACCCGTCCGTTTCTACCACACCCTTTGGCCATGAAGATCCGTTCCTTCGTCCATGCCGTGCTGTCGTCGTCCGTCGTGACTTTCTCCGCCGGCGCCGCGGTGATCGAGACCTACTCGTTCACCGGCGGGTCCTTGCCGCTCACGCCGGCCGACGGAACCGGTTCCCCGGCCAGCGACACGCGCACGCTCTCCGGTTCGTCCATCGCGGGCCTCACGGACGTCGATGTGCGGGTGACGTTGACCAATCCCGTCCAGGGTGGCGCGTACAACGGCGACTACTACCTCAGCCTCCAGCATGGATCCGGGTTCAGCGTCCTGCTCAACCGCGTCGGAAGGACCGCGGGCAACGTCGAGGGCTATGGCGACAATGGATTCGATGTCACCTTCGACGACCAGGCCGCCAATGGCGACGTCCACGCCTACCAGACCGTCCTGGGCGGGGCGGTCGATCCCACCTACACCCTCCCGCTGACAGGGGCGTGGGCTCCCGACGGTCGCGGCTCGTCGCCCACCGCCGTCCTCGACACCGACGTGCGCGGTTCTTTGCTCGATGCTTTCAACGGCGCCCAGGCCAACGGCGGTTGGACCCTCCAGGTCATCGACTTCAACGGCGGCGGCATCGCGAGCCTCCTCCGCTGGGAGCTCGTGCTCACCGGAGACGACGGCGGCGCGGCCATCCCCGAACCCGCGACCACCGCAGCGTTCACCGCCCTTGTCCTGGGTGCGCTGGCAATCGCGCGACGCAGGAACGCGCCCTGATCGGTGCGCGCTCGCGATCGCTCTCCGCGCTGGCGCCGGGGACGACCGGCGCGCCATGATCGCGGGATGTCCGCCGCCGCTGATTCCGCCCGGGCCGCCTACCGCGGCGAGGCGGGCCGCGCTTATCATGAGAACAAGCGCGCGCTGCCTCTGGCGGCCGTGCCCTGGGTGTCGCGGGCACGGGCGGAGCTCTTCCGACCGCACGTCCGTCCGGACGACTCGGTGTTCGAGTTCGGCTGCGGCTACGGCTGGAACCTCGCGGCGCTACGTTGCGCCCGTCGCGTCGGGCACGATGTCGCCGAGAACGTCGGCGCCGATGTCGCCGCCGCCGGGGCCGGGTTCGTCGAGGAGACGTCGGTGTTGCCGGACGGTTCCTTCGACGTCGCGATCTGCCACCACGCGCTGGAGCACGTGCCCGATCCGCTCGGTGTGCTGGGGGAGATCCGCCGCCTGCTGCGGCCGGGAGGCTGCTTGCTTCTCGCCGTTCCGTACGAGAGCGAAGGCCGGTACCGGCGCTTCGATCCGGCGGAACCGAACCATCATCTCTTCGCGTGGAACGTGCAGACGCTCGGCAACCTGGTCGGTGTCGCCGGGTTCGGCCTCCGAGAAGGCGGTCTGCGCCGGTACGGCTACGACCGCTTCGCCGCGAAGCTCGCGGTGAAGCTGCGGGCCGGAGAACGCGGATTCCGGGTCCTCCGCGCCGTCGGTCGGACGCTGCGCCCGCTGCGCGAGGTCGCGCTCGTCTGCGTCCGTTGAGCCCGTCCCGATGAAGCGGTGAATTCGCGGCGGCGCGGACGGGTCGGATACCGGAGTCATGCTCCCCGTTGCGATCCAGGCCGCGGTCCGGCGATGGTGCCGCCGCGTGAAGTCCACCATCGAAGCCGTCCCGCGTCCGACCGTCGCGCTCCGCCCCGTCTTGGCGGTCCTCGCCGCCCTGCTCGCCGCGCCGTGGTCGGCGACCGCCGCGGTCGACTTCGGACGCGACGTCCAGCCGGTCCTCTCCGACAAGTGCTACCACTGCCACGGGCCCGACGAGGCCACCCGCAAGGCGAAGCTGCGTCTGGACACGAAGGAGGGCGCCTTCCGCCTCGACAAGGAAGGCCGCGCCGTGATCGTGCCGGGCAAGAGCGCCGAGAGCCGTCTGATCCAGCGTCTCGTGTCGAAGGACCCCGACGAGCTGATGCCGCCGCCGGAATCGCACCGGACGGTCACCGCCGCCCAGATCGACACGCTCCGCCGATGGGTGGACGAAGGCGCGAAATGGGGGGCGCACTGGGCCTTCCAGCCGGTCGTGCGGCCGGCGGTGCCCTCGGTCGACGGACCCGGCGCCAAGGCCGGGAGCCCGATCGACGCGTTCATCCGGGCGCGCTTGGCGGCGGAAGGATTGGAGCCGGCGCCCCGGGCCGATGCCGAGCGGCTGGTCCGCCGCGCGACGTTCGACCTCACCGGTCTGCCGCCGACGCCCGCGGAGGTCGCGGCCTTCGTCGCGGACCCGTCGCCGGATGCCTATGCGCGTCTCGTCGACCGCTTGCTCGATTCGCCCCGTTTCGGCGAACGGATGGCCGCCGATTGGCTCGACCTCGCCCGCTATTCTGACACGCACGGTTTCCAGGCCGACCGCTATCGCCCGATGTGGCCGTGGCGGGACTGGGTCATCGGCGCCTTCAACCGCAACCTGCCGTTCGACCAGTTCGTGACCTGGCAGCTCGCCGGCGACCTGCTGCCGCACGCGACCAAGGAGCAGCGCCTCGCGACCGCGTTCAACCGGCACCATCTCCAGAACGAGGAGGGCGGGATCGTCGAGGAGGAGTTCCGCGTGAGCTATGTCGTGGACCGCGTGAACACCTTCGGCACCGCGTTCCTCGGTCTCACGATGGAGTGCTCGCGGTGCCACGACCACAAGTACGACCCCGTCACCCAACGGGACTTCTACTCGCTGTTCTCGCTCTTCCAGAACATCGATGAATCCGGGCAGACGGTCTATTTCGGCGACGTGATGCCGGAGCCGACCCTGCTGTTGAGCACCGACGAACAGGACGCGAAGCTCGCCGGCCTGCGCAGCTCCATAACCGCGGAGGAGAAGCGCGCCGCGGCGGCCCGGGATGCGGCACAGGCGTCGTTCCCCGGTTGGCTAGCGAAGCGGCCGGCAGAGCCGGTGGTGCCGGGGCTGGTCGCGTCGTATCGGTTCGACGAGCTCAAGGACGGGAAGTTCGCCGACGGCACCGGCACCAACCATGCCAGCGCGGTCGAAGGTCCGGTGCTCGTGCCCGGCCGTTCCGGCCAGGCGGTCCAGCTCAGCGGCGAGAACGGCGCGAGCTTCCCGCGGGTCGGCGCCTTCACCCGTGCGGACCCGTTCAGCATCGGGTTGTGGCTGGAGACGCCGGTGCACGCGCCGCGCTTCGTCGTCGTCCACAAGAGCAAGGCGTGGATGGACGCCGGCAGCCGCGGCTACGAGCTGCTGCTCGAGGACGGCCACGTCTCCGTCGGCCTGCACCACATGTGGCCGGGCAACTCGCTCAAGGTCCGCACCCGCGCGGTGGTGCCGACCAACACGTGGACCCACGTCCTGTTCACCTATGACGGTTCGAGCCGGGCGGCGGGGCTCCATGTCTATGTGGACGGCGAACCGGCCGCGGTCGAGGTGGTCCGCGATGGGCTCTGGAAAGACTTCACCTACGGCGGCGACGAACCGAACCTCACCTTGGGCCACCGCATGCGCGACTCCGGCTTCAAGGGCGGCAAGGTCGACGACCTGCGCGTCTACGACCGCGAGCTGAGCGCCCCAGAGGCGGGCAATGTCGCCGGCCGGACCGGTCTGGAGGAAGCGCTCGCCACCGCGACCGGCGCGTTGACGACCGCGCAACGGAAGATGCTGTCGGAGTACCACGCGTCGGCTTTCGCGAAGGAGACGGCGGAGCACCGGACCGCGCTGGCCAAGGTGCGGCGCGAGCAGAACCAGCTCGTGGGCTCCATCCAGGACATCATGGCGATGCAGGAGATGCCGGCCCCGAAGCCCGCCTTCATCCTCAAGCGCGGAGCCTACGATGCCCCGGGCGAGGCGGTGACCGGCGACACGCCGCGATTCCTCGGCGGCTTCCCGGCCGGGGCGCCGCGCAACCGGCTCGGCCTCGCGCGGTGGCTGCTCGCCCAGGAGAACCCGCTCATGGCCCGCGTCACCGTCAACCGCGCGTGGCAGACGATGTTCGGCCGCGGGCTGGTCGAGACGAGCGACAACTTCGGCTCGCAAGGTTCGCCGCCCACGCATCCCGAGCTGCTCGATTGGATGGCGCGCGACTTCGCGGACCATGGTTGGGATTGGAAGCGCCTGCTGCGGACGATCGCGTTGTCCTCGACCTACCAGCAGTCGTCGAAGGCGGCGCCGGACCTCTTCGCCCGGGATCCCCAGAACCAGCTGCTCGCCCGCGGACCTTCCAAGCGGCTCACCGCCGAGATGATCCGCGACCAGGCGCTCGCCGCGGGCGGATTGCTCGCGGAGAAGATCGGCGGTCCGAGCGTGAAGCCCTATCAGCCGGACGGCCTGTGGGAATCCGCGTGGGGCGGGAAATACAATCCCGGCAAAGGCGACGAGCTGCATCGGCGCAGCCTCTACACCTACTGGAAGCGGACCGTCCCGCCGCCGGCGATGATCACCTTCGACGCGGCCGAGCGGAACACCTGCACCGTCCGCCGCCAGAGCACGAGCACGCCGCTGCAGGCGCTGGTGCTGCTCAACGACCCGCAGTTCGTCGAGGCGGCGCGGCATGTGGCCGCGCGGATGCTCCGCGAGGGCGGGGACACGACCGCTTCGCGCGCCGGGTTCGCGTTCCGTCTCGTCGTCGGCCGCGCTCCGACCGCTCGTGAGAACGGGGTCCTGGAACGGCTGCTCTCCGAACAGCGCACGCGTTTCGCCGAGGACCCCGCGGCCGCTTCCAAGCTGCTCGCGGTCGGCGACACCGGCGCGGACGGGGCATTGTCGCGGACCGATCTCGCGGCCGGCACCGTTCTGGCGCAGGCGTTGTTCAGCCACGACGAAGCCGTGATGCGCCGCTGATGGGATCCGCGCCCGACCAACGTATCTTGCAACCCATGAACAACACCCACGTGGACTTCCGGATGGACCGGCGCGATTTCTTCGCGCGGTTCGGGCTCGGGCTCGGCGGTGCCGCGCTCTTCGGCCTGCTCAACGGCCGCGCCGAGGCCGCGACCGCGAACCCCTTCCAAGGGGTGCTCGACCAGCCGCACTTCGCGCCGAAGGCCAAGCGCATCATCTACCTCTTCATGAGCGGCGGTCCGTCCCAGATGGACCTCTTCGACCACAAGCCGAAGCTCAACGAGATGCAGGGACAGGACCTGCCGGCGAGCATCCGCATGGGCCAGCGGCTCACCGGGATGTCGGCGAACCAGGCGACGCTGCCCATCGCGGGTTCGCCGTTCAAGTTCGCCCGGCACGGCAAGAGCGGCGCGTGGATCAGCGAGCTGCTGCCATGGACGGCGAAGGTCGCCGACGAGCTGTGCTTCGTGAAATCGATGCACACCGAGGCGATCAACCACGACCCGGCGATCACCTTCTTCCAGACCGGTTCGCAGATCGCCGGCCGTCCCAGCATGGGCGCGTGGCTGAGCTACGGGCTGGGGAGCGCGAACGAGAACCTGCCGTCGTTCGTCGTGCTCATCTCCAAGGACCGCATCGACCAGCCGCTCTACGCGCGTCTGTGGGGCAACGGGTTCCTGCCGAGCCTCCACCAGGGCGTCCAGTTCCGCAGCGGCAAGGAGCCCGTGCTCTATCTCCAGAACCCCGACGGCATCGCCCGCGCGGGACGCCGGCAGATGCTCGACCGCTTGGCCGAGCTGCATGCGCAGCAGTTCGAGGACGTCGGCGACCCGGAGATCAACACGCGCGTCGCCCAGTACGAGATGGCCTACCGGATGCAGGCGAGCGTCCCCGAGACGCTCGACGTCTCCGGCGAACCGGACAGCGTGAAGGAACTCTACGGGCCCGAGGCCAAGAACCCGGGCAGCTTCGCCGCGAACTGCCTGCTCGCCCGCCGCATGGCCGAGCGGAACGTGCGTTTCATCCAGCTCTACCATCCGGGCTGGGACCACCACGGCGGACTGCCCAACGGGATACGGCGCCAATCCAAGGACATCGACCAGGCCTGCTACGGGCTGCTCACCGACCTGCGCCAGCGCGGTCTGCTCGACGAGACGCTCGTCGTGTGGGGCGGCGAGTTCGGCCGGACGAACTATTGCCAGGGCAAGCTCACCAAGGACGACTTCGGTCGCGACCATCATCCGCGCTGTTTCACCGCGTGGATGGCCGGCGGCGGCGTGAAGCCGGGCATGACCTACGGCGCGACCGACGAGTTCGGCTACAACGTCGCCGAGAACCCGGTCCACGTGCACGACCTGCAGGCGACGATCATGCGCCTGCTCGGCATCGACCACGAGCGGCTCACCTTCAAGTTCCAGGGCCGCTACTTCCGCCTGACCGACATCCACGGCCAGGTGGTGAAGGGCATCCTCGCGTAGCCGTCGCCCGGCTCAGAGATACTTCGCGAGAAGGGGCTTCAGCGCCTTCTTCGTCGCGGCGGGCCACAGGCTCCGGTCGGTCATCACCGCGTTGCGCAGGGCGTCGTGGCAGGGCCAGTCCGCCACGGCCGGGATCGACGGGATGACGTGGCCGATGATCGCCTTGGCGGTGGCGGCGTTGCGCTTCAGGTTCTCGATGACCATCTCGACGGTCACGTGGGCCTCGTCGACCTTCCAGCAGTCGTAGTCGGTCACCATCGCCATCGTGGCGTAGGCGATCTCCGCCTCGCGGGCGCACTTCGCCTCGCCGAGGTTGGTCATGCCGATGACATCGAGGCCGGCCTTGTGGTTGGCGACCGATTCGGCGCGGGTGCTGAAGGCCGGGCCCTCCATGTTCACGTAGGTGCCGCCGTCGTGCGCCCTGGCCTTGCACGCCTTCGCGGACCGGAGCAGGAGACGGCGCAGCTCCTCGCAGACCGGATCGGCGAAGGCGACGTGGGCGACGATGCCCTTGCCGAAGAACGTGTGCTCGGCGCTGCGTTTCGTGCGGTCGAGGAACTGGTCCACCAGAACGAAATCGCACGGCTTGTACCGCGCCTGGAGCGAGCCGACCGCGCTGGCGCTGATGACCCAGGCCACGCCGAGGGACTTCATCGCCCAGAGGTTGGCGCGGTGGTTCAGCTCGGCGGGCAGGATGCGGTGGCCGCGCCCGTGCCGCGGGAGGAACACCACCTCGCGGCCGGCCAGCTCGCCGGTGAGGAACTCGTCCGAAGGATCGCCGAACGGCGTCTTCACCTTCACCCATTTCTGCCGGGTGAAGCCTTCGATGTGGTACAGGCCGCTGCCGCCGATGATCCCGATGCGTGGTGTCTTCATGCGCTGAGAAAGCGGGCGCAGTGAACGCGGCGGGCGTGCGCCGGGCAAGCCCTCAACGGACCTCGGCGGGCGGGATCCGGGGCGTCACCGCGCCACCGTCAGGTCGAACTCCAGCTTGGTCACCGTGCCGTCGCGTTCGCCGGTGATCTCCATGTCCTTGAGCTGCCACACGCCGTCCACCTTCTTCACGCTGCCGACGTTGAACTCCTTCACCAGCTTGCCCGCGGCATCGTACGCCTCGGCGATCAACGGTTGCTTGTGGTCCAGGTCGATCCACGACCGCACCCGCACGTAGCCGTTGCCCGCGGCGGCGGGCCGGATGCTGTCGAGGATCCGGCAGGGACGTCCCTTGCGCATCTCGGGCTTGTCGCGGCGGACGGTCCGTTGTTCCGGCCAATGGAGGAATTCCAGCCCGAGATCGCACACCCAGAAATCCGATCCGGCGAACGGCTCCGACGTCTCGCCCGCGACGAGCGCTCTCGGCGCGGCGGCGGGTGCATCGGCGGCGGCGCGGGCCAGTCCGTAGCTCGGCGCGCGGTCGGGGTGGTGGGTGATGGTGAGCGTCTCGGTCCCTTTGGCGGCGCGGGCCTCGTAGACCACGTGCCAATCCGCCGCGCCCTCGGGGACGAGCGTGCGGATGGTCACCGGCACCGACGAGCGGCGGCCTTCCGCGTCCCGGAGGCGCAGCGTGGCGGAGTTGGTGAAGCTGTTCACCGGCCGCGAGGTCCGGAGCTCGGCCGCGAGCGCCGCGCCTTCGACGGCATCCGGCGAGGGCGCCCGGTCCTCGGCGAAGGCCAGGGATCCGAGCCGGCAGCCCAGGACCACGCCGAGGGCGAGCAAGGACAAGGACCGGGACGGACGGAGATCGGCGGGCTTCAATGGTTGCATCGGCGGTGTGTGGACAAGGGAAATCGGGGTCCGGTTCGATCGTCGTGGTCGCGAGCGGTCCGCGGTCTCAATGCTCCTTGACCACGACCTGGGGACGTTCGCCGCGACGGCCGTGGACGACGAGGCCGGGCGGACGGGCACCGGAGACGGCAGCGCAACCGCACGGGGTGTCCTTCGCGAACGAGAACTTCCTCGGCCGGAAACGGCGCCAGAGGAAGGTCCCGGCGGTCAGCGCCACGATGGCGAGTGCGACAGGTTGCTGCCAATCCACGGAGCAAGGCTCGCGGGGCGGGGAAGGAAGTCAACGGCCGTGACCGGTCGGCGACGGTCCGTTCTCCGGACCGCTTTGTCGTGATGCTGGCGGTCCTCGTGGTCCTGGCCGATCTCCCGGACCGCGACCTCTTCCGCATGACGGTTGACGCTGCGCATGTCGGCCCGGTCTATTGCCCGGGTGCCGAGAACTCCGATCCGCCTCCTGCTTGCCATGGTCCTCGCCCTGGCCGCGGGATGTTCGGCCACGAAGGGAGGCCCCGGCACGGAGAAACCGGGCGGCCCGGTGTCCCGGGACCTGGTGCGGCCGTTGGACGGCACCACCGCGAAGCTGCTCTCGGTGAACGAGCGTCTCCGGTTCGTGGTGCTCGATTATTCGCTCAGCCCGATGCCCGGGTTCGGCCAGCGGCTGGAGGTCGTCCGCGACGGCCGGAAGGTGGCCGAACTGAAGGTCACCGGCCCGGCCCGCGGGACGACCACGGCCGCCGATATCATCAGCGGCGAACCCCGGACCGGGGACGTGGCCCGGGTGGAATGAGGCGGCCCGGACGGCTCCGGACCTGGCCGCGGATGGCCGCGGCCGCGGGAATTGGTGTTTGACCGCCTTTTCCGCGGACCGATAGCTTCCGCCGCTCCAAAAGTAGAACGGGTTTTTTCCGCTATGTTCGGCACCATTCGTAAGCATCAACAGTGGCTGTGGGTCCTCATCATCGCCGGGGTGATCGTCAGCTTCGTCATCTTTTTCGGGCCGGCCCAGCCGTCCCTGAGCGGCCTCACGCGGGGCGGCGAGAGCTTCGGCACGCTGAACGGAAAGCCGTTGACGCGTGAGACGCTGGGCGGGTTCGCCCGCCAGGCGCAGCTCGCCGGTCGTCTCCGGTTCGGCGACCAGATGGATTCGCCGCAGGTGCGCCAGATGGGCTTCGACGTGAACCGCGAGATGTACCAGCGTCTCTTCTTGGACTCCAAGGTGAAGGAGTTCGGCGTCCACGTGAGCGACCAGGCGGTGGCGAACTGGATCCGCCAGAACCTCAAGGACCCGAAGACCGGCGCGGTCGACTACGACGGCTTCATCGAGCGGTTCGGCAAGCGCTTCAACTTCTCCGAGGCGGAGTTCCAGAGCTACGTGCGCCACGAGCTCGGCGTCGAGCACCTCCGCGAGGTCGTGGGCGTGTCGGGCCAGCTGCTCACGCCGCGCGACGCCGAGGCGGCCTTCCGCAAGGAGAACGAGCTCGCCGTCGCCAGCGCGGTGTTCTTCTCCGCGTCCAACCATCTCGCGTCGGTGGTCGTCGATCCCGCTGCCCTGAGCCAGTTCTTCACCAACCGCATCGCCGCCTACCGCATCCCGGAGCGCACCGTCGTCACCTCCGTCCGCTGGGACGCCGCGCCCCACGTCGCCGAGGCCGAGGCCGAGATCAAGAAGCAGGCCGACTTCGCCACCCGGGTCGAGGAGGTCTACAACCAGCGCGGTGCCGAGAGCTTCCGCGACAAGACCGGGGCCCAGATGACCAAGGAGGCCGCGCTCGCCGAGATCCGCCAGCTCGCCACCGATTCCAAGGCCCTCGAGATCGCCGCCCGCGCCGCGCGTGATTTCGCGAACGAGCTCTACGCGATGGAACCGGCCAAGGCCGAGAACCTCGCCGCGCTCGCCGTCAAGCGGGGCCTGACCGCGACCGAGAGCCAGCCGTTCAGCGATTTCGGCCGGGCCGCCGAGTTCGAAGACGCACCGGAGATGGTCCGCGAGGCCGCCAAGCTCTCGGCCGAGCAGCCGTTCACCAAGCCCGTCCAGGGCGCGAAGGCCATCCACATCGCCGCGCTGCGCCGCAAGCTGCCCAGCGAGGTCCCGTCCTTCGAGGCCGTCCGCGCCAAGGTGACCGAGGATTTCCGCCGCTCGAAGTCCATCGAGGCCGCCCGCGCTTCCGGCGAGGCCTTCGCCACCGCGGCCGCCGCCGCCCTCTCGCAGGGCAAATCGTTCGCCGCCGTCGCGACCGAGCAGAAATCGGTCGCCGTGGAGATCCCTCCGTTCTCGCTCGTCTCGACCTCGCTGCCCGGGCTCGACGCACGGGTCGCGGCCTCGCTGGTGAAGGACACCGCCTTCAACCTCAAGCCCGGGGCCGCCAGCCGGTTCGTCGCCTCGGGCGATGGCGGGTTCGTGATCTTCCTCAAGGAGCGCCGTCCGGTGGACGAGGCGACGGTCAAGGCCGGCCTCACCGGTTACCTCGACACCCAGCGCCGCCAGAAGCAGGACGATGCTTTCCAGGAGTGGTTCCGCCAAGAGTTCCAGAAGTCCGGCCTCGCCGCGCTGCTGAAGAACCGGGACGAACAGCTTTGATGAGCGCGGTCTCGCCGGTCATCAAGCTGTCGTCGCCGGCGACGCAGGAATACTGGGAGATCCCGGTCCTGTTCGAGGACGCCCACCTGCTGGCGATCGACAAGCCGGCCCGCCTGCTCACATCGCCCGACCGGTACGACCCGTCGCGGCCGAACCTGATGCGGCTGCTGCTCGACGCGGTGGCCGCCGGCAAACCTTGGGCGAAGGAACGCGGCCTCACCTACATCGCGAACGCGCACCGGCTCGATTTCGAGACCACCGGGATCCTGCTGCTCTCCAAGGACCGTCCGGCCCTCGTCACCTTGGCGAACCACTTCGGCTCCGAGGTCCCCAAGAAGACCTACGTGGCGCTGGTCCACGGCTCGCCGGCGCAGGACGAGTTCACCGTGGACGCCCCGATCGCCGCCGACCGCTTCAAGCCCGGCGTGATGCGCGTGGGCCGCGACGGCAAGCGCTCGCTCACGACCTTCAAGGTGCTGGAGCGTTTCTCGGGATGCACGCTCGTCGCCTGCCGCCCGCACACCGGGCGGACGCACCAGATCCGCCTCCACCTCAAGCATGCCGGGCACCCGATCTACGGCGACGGCCTGTACGGCGGCACGTGGCTGATGCTCTCGTCCTTCAAGCGCGATTACCGCCTCAAGCGCGGCCGGGCCGAGCGTCCGCTCGTGAGCGGCCTCGCGTTGCACGCCGAGGAGCTCGACCTGCCGCATCCGGTCACCGGCGAGCTCGTCCACATCGTCGCGCCCCGTCCGCATGAGCTGAACGTCGCGCTCAAGTATCTCCGCCGCTACGCCACGCCCGGCGGTGCGGTCAAGGCCGGCGACGTCGACGGCCTTCCCGGCGCGGATTGATCCACGTCCCCAAAAACTGCTCGCCCCGTCCGGCGCGCTGGAACAGATTCCCCGCCCGTCCCCGACGGGCGCAGCGCCCGCATCGTCCATGAAAGCGAAGATCGTCATCACTCCGAAGAAGGCCGTGCTCGACCCGCAGGGCAAGACCGTCCAGACCGCCCTCGAGCACATGGGCTACACCGGCGTCGCCGGCGTCCACGTCGGCAAGTACATCGAGATCGACCTCGCGCCCGGCACCGACAAGGTCGCCGCCGCGACGGCCCTCGACGACGCGGCCCGCAAGTTCCTCAGCAACCCGGTGATCGAGGACTACAAGCTCGAGATCGTGGATTGAACATGCGCTTCGCCGTCCTCCAATTCCCCGCCAGCAACTGCGACCAGGACTGCGTCCACGCCGTCCGCGTGCTGGGTCATCCCGCGGAACTTCTCTGGCACAAGGAGACATCGCTCGGGTCCGCCGACGCGGTGATCGTGCCGGGCGGCTTCAGCTACGGCGATTACCTCCGGTGCGGCGCGATCGCGCGCTTCAGCCCGGTGATGCAGGCGGTGAAGCGGTTCGCCGACGAGGGCGGGCTCGTGCTCGGGATCTGCAACGGTTTCCAGATCCTCTGCGAGGCCGGCCTGTTGCCGGGCGCGCTCGTGCGCAACCGCGACCTCCGGTTCCACTGCGAGCAGATCTATCTCCGGACGGACAACTTCGGCACGCCGTTCACCAGCCGGACCCCGCGCGACAAGGCGATCATGCTCCCCATCGCCCACGGCGAAGGATGCTACTTCGCGGATCCGGCGACGCTCGCCTCGATCCAGGCGAAGGGCCAGGTGCTCTGGCGCTACTGCGACGCCTCGGGCGCGGTGACCGATGCGGCGAACCCGAACGGTTCCTTGCTGAACATCGCCGGCGTGGCCAACGAGCGCTTCAACGTCGCCGGCCTGATGCCGCATCCGGACCGCGCCAGCGAGGCGCTCCTCGGCACCGACGACGGCCGCTCGATCTTCGAGAGCATGGTGGACGCGCTCCAGCAGCGCACCGCCGCGAAGGCGGCCTGATCACTTGATCGTTTGACCGCGCCGGACCCCCGTTCGGCCCGGTCTCAATCGTCGTCACCGCCACCCGGGCCGCACGATCCCGCGGATTCGTAGCACGCATCGCACAGCGACCGGTCGCCGATGGCGAACGCGCCGAACCGGCCGCAGGTGTCGCACGCGGCGTCCTCGTCGCGGGATGGCGACGGAGAGGCCGCGGGTGGCGCGGCCGGTTCTGGAACCGGATCCGGGTTCACTTCTTCGAGAGCGACTCGAGGTAGTCGAGCAGCGATGCGAACTCCTTCATCGAGAGCCCGGCGGCCAGGCCTTCGGGCATGAGCGAGCGCTCCTGTTTCTCGCGCTTGGCGATCTGCGCGACCGGGATGGTCTGCTCCACCGCGGTGATGGTGCGGAGGGTGACCGCGTCGGCCGCCTCGCGGACCACGAAGCCGTCGACCTCGGTGCCGTCCTTGAGCTCGAAATGGTTGGCGACGAAGCCCTGGGCGATGGTCTTGCTCGGGATCAGGATCGCCTCGGCCAGTTCCCGGCGCTTGTACACGGTGGCGATGGTGCCGAGGAACGGGCCCTTGAGCGGCTCGTCGGCTTTCACCGTGTGGCAGCCGTTGCAGCCGACCTGCGTGAAGAGCTGCGCGCCGCGGCCGGCGTCGCCGCGGGTCTGCACGATGGCATCGAGCACCGCGGGGATGCCGAGTTCTCCGATGTGCGGCGCCTTGGCCTCGGCACGGAGTTTCTCCGGATCGATCTTGAGCCGGCGCACGGTCTCCTTGGCGGCCTTGGCCACGTCGGCGTCGGCATCGTCGAGCGCCGCGACGAACTGCGCGGCGCGGCTGGCGTCGCCGACCTGCGCGGCGGCGCGGAGGATCTGGGCGCGGCGCCGGCTGTCGGTCCAGCCGGTGTCGAGCGACTTGGACGCGGCCTCGCGGGCCTCGGGCGAACCGACCTTCCGGGAAGCGAGCTTGAGCAGCATGCCCTCGGCGAGCAGGGACGCTTCACCGTCGAGCTTCGGTGCGACCTCCTCGAACACGGCGTGCACCTGGTCGAGTCTCGGCGCGTTGTTCACGGCGCTCTGGGCCCTCTCGGAGAGATTGTTCTCGGAGGTCGTCTTGCGCACGCGGGGCAACGCGGTGAGCACGGCGCGCCAGGCGTCGACGCTGTCGGTCTTCGCCAAGGCGATGACCGCTTGGGCGCGGATGGCATCCGACGTGGCGTCGGAGGTGGCGGTGCGGACGAGCAACGGGATGGCGTTGGCCGGGACGGATTCGGCGTTCGCGAGCTGCGCGGCGATGGCCGGCAACAGGCTCGGCTCGGTGGCGGCGCGGGCGATCATCTTGTCCATCGCGTCGCCGGCCGGGATCCGGTGGCGGGCGAGTTCCCGGCCGATGTGCGCGGCTTCCTTGGCATCGGCCTTGTCGAGCGCGGCCTTGAGGGCGGCGGTGATCCTGGGCGTCCCGCTCCAGGCCTCGGGCTGGTAGTACGGCCCGCGCGTGTCGGGACGCGTGCCCCACGAATCGCCCTTCCACGGACCGTCCACGGAGTGCAGCCGGCAGAGCGCGGTGAGCAGGCCGGCGCGGCGCTCGGCGTCGGTCTCGCGGTCGAGGCGCGCGAGCAGGCCGTCCACGACCTCCGGTTCGTGCAACGATTGGAGCACGCGCAGCGCGCCGGCCCGCAGCGTCTGGGAGGCATCGCCGTTGTCCACGACGGCGAGGCAGGCCTCGCTGGCCTTCAGCCGGATGAACGACTGGACCACGGTGTGGGCGACGATGGGGTCGGGATCGGCGAGCAAGGGGACATACGGATCGGCTCCCTTGGCGGTGCCCAGACGCCCCCAAGCGAATGCCGCTTCTTTCCGGACCCGCGGGTCGCTCGACCCGACGAAAGCTCTGAAGACATCGCCAGGCATCATCGCCCCTCTTGCTCCCGCGTCTCCCATGGCACGGACGACCCACGGCTCGATCCCGGGCCGCGTGGCAAGGTGCACTGGCAAGCCTTTGGAATAGAGTTGCTCGATCACGTAGATCGCGGCGACCCGACTGGCCAGGGGCTTCTCCGCCCCGAGCATAAGCTCGCTGAGCGGCATCAGCGCGTCGAGGGACTTGCTGTGATCATCGACGAGGCGGCGGATCAGCGTCCGCTGTGCCGCCAGCCGTCGCACATGGCTCGGTGACTCCAACTGCTTCACCAACTCCACTCCGCTGAGCTTCTCAAGATCCGGCATCGGCTCCGGCTTGAAACCCTTCGGTGTCACGCGCGCGATGAAGCCCACGTCCGGCCCGACCCAGGTGAACGACGCGCCCTTCCAGCTCGCGGCGTAGATGGCGCTGTTGCCATCCACGTCGAGGTCGGTCACGCGCGGCACACGGATGAATTCTTCCTGCGTGGCGGTGAAGGTCGCGCCTTTGGGCGTGAGTCCGTGGTGATAGATCCAGTCGCGTCCCCAGTCGGCGGTGAACGGCGCGTTGTTCCATTTCGCGGGGATGCCGGGCTCGTCGATCCAGCCCGCGCCGCAACCGGAGCCGCCGCCGTAGTCGGCGAGCGGCTGGATGATCTCATCGGGGAAGTTCTTGAAGAGGCGCGGATAGCCGTGCTGGGTGCCGCCGCTGAAGTGATGGAGCCGGATGTCCCAGCCGCCGCCGTCGTTGGTGTTGTCGCGCGCGAAGACGTCGAGCAGCGGGCCGACCGCGGCCTCGACGATGTTGCGGGTGCCGTCGGCGTATAGCTCCAGGCCGCTGCCGTCGGGGCGCACGCGCACCACGCCGCCGCCGCGGAGCTGGAGCTTCCGGCCGTCGGTGCCGGTGGCCTCCATGAACCCGAAGTCGCCGATGGCCGCGTAGAGCCAGCCGTCGATGCCGAGTTCGAGCCCGTTGGAGCCGTGGTCGGCCGGCCGGTCCTTGAAGGTCCAGCCGATGCCGCTCACCAGCGTCTTCTTCTCCTCGGCCACGCCGTCGCCGTCCTTGTCGATGAACACGCTGATGTCGGGCGGGTGGAGCAGATAGAGCCGGTCGTGGTCCCAGACGAGGCCGCGCGGCGAATCGACGTCCGGAACGAAGGCCCTCACCTCGTCGGCCTTCCCGTCGCCGTTGGTGTCGCGCACCCGGAGAACGCGGCCCATGTGCGGCTTGCGGTCGAGCGAGCCGTTGCCGTCGCTGGAGACGTAGAGCGTGCCGTCGGGCGCGGCGGCGACGAAGACGGGATAGTTCACCGCGGGCGGCGTGGCGAAGATGGTCGCTTCGAAGCCCTCCGGGACCTTCACGTCCTTGATGAGCTCGGCGGCCTTCTCCGGGACGACCCCGGGGAGCTTGGCGAGCTCTTCGGGCGTGGGCTGGCGGTCCTTCGCGGTGAAGGTCTGCGCCGTCACCGTCGCGGCGGCGCTGAGCGCCAAGGCGAGCTGGCAGACGGTCCGGCGGGAGAGGAAGCGCGGGAACGGGGACATGGGGCGGCTTTCTCTCAGTTGGCGGAGGAAAACTCAAACAGGACTTCCTGGCCGACTGTCCGCGGGGACGTCCGGTCCTTCCATTCCCCGCAGGTCCCTGCGAGGCTCGGCGCATGGACGACGGTTGGGAATCGGTCGGATGCGCCGCGTGCGGTCGGCAGGAATCGACGCCGGTGGTGGTCGTGCCGATGGCCGACGCGCCGGGCGGGCGCACGGCGGTCGTCCAGTGCTCCGGCTGCGGATTGCGCCGGCTGGATCCGCGCCCGGGCGGGGCGATCATCGGACGCTACTACGCCGCGGCCGGCGGACAGGGCTACAACGCCTACGCCGGACGCCGGCGCAGCCCCTTCAAGCAGGCCGTCTGGGATGTCCTTCGCGACGGCTATTCGCGTCCTGCCGGACAACCGTGGTGGAGCCGTCTGATCAGCCCGCTGACCGGAGCCGTCGCCTCGTGGGCCTTCGACATCAACGTGCGCCTGGACCGCACCGAAGGGCTGCGTGTGCTCGAGGTCGGCGCCGGGTTCGGCGACCTTTTGATTTATCTCCGGCAACGCGGCTGCGAGGTGCTCGGCACCGACCTGAGCGAATCAGGCGCGGCGATGGCGAAGGCCTCCGGCATCGAGGTCCGGCTCGGGCATCTTGCCGAGCTCAAGTTGCCGGCCGGCGGCTTCGATATCGCGGTGATGTGCCACAGCCTGGAGCATGTCGCCGATCCCCGCGTGGAGCTCGCCGAACTGGCGCGGCTGCTCCGGCCCGGCGGACGGCTGCATATCGCGGTGCCCAACGGCCGCGCGGTGCGCCTGGAGCACGACGGCACGGATTGGATCCATCTGTCGGCGCCGCTGCACCTGTGGTTCTACGACGCCGCCACGCTCACCCGGCTGCTGGAACGCCACGGCTTCCGCACGGTGGTCGGTCCGCGGACCACGACCATGCACCACGCGCTGAACGCCTGGAGGTTCTTCTTCTTCCGGCACGGTCCGTTGGCGGCCACGCGCACGCTCTTCCGGTTCCTGTTGGAATCTGCCCGACGCCCCGATGGCGGTGATATCCTCCGCGTCGTGGCGGAGAAGGTCGTTTGAGCATCGGCCTCCGGCGGAGGTCTTCCTGCCTTCTGGTTC
>CANGMH010000047.1 GCA_947454005.1 Verrucomicrobiota bacterium | reverse complement strand
ACGAAAGATGCTGCCTGCCGCCGGCGGAGATCAACCTCCCAGCGTCGTCGGATCGGTCACGTCGCCTTTGTTGAACTCGACGTAGTGCTCGGTGAGGTCGGCGGCGTACATGAGCGCCTCGCCTTTGCCGAGGTTGAGCCGGATGTGGAGGTCGAACTCCTTCGGCGCGGCCGCGGCGCAGAGCTGCTTGAAGGTCGCCTTCGTCGGTTGGCCCCGCTTGAGGCTCCACAGGATCTTGCGGGCGCCGGGCGCGCTGTAGCCGATGTCGACCTTGCTCTCCACGACCGTCGCCGCGCTGTAGCCGATGGCGTCGATGATTCGGCCCCAGTTGGGGTCGCCGCCGTGCCAGCTCGTCTTCACGAGCGCGCTGTTCGCCACGGCGCGCGCCGCGGCGTCGGCATCGCCGACCGACTTTGCGCCGGTCACGCGGACGGTCACCACGCGGTGGACGCCTTCGCCGTCGCGGACGATCATCTTGGCCAGCTCGAGGCAGACGTGCTGGAGCGCCGCGGCGAAGGCCGCGAAATCCTCGTGCTTGGCCGACGTGATCTTCGCGTTGCCGGCGAGGCCGTTCGCGAGGACGAGCACGGTGTCGTTGGTGCTCATGTCGCCGTCCACGGTGATGCGGTTGAAGCTGTTCGCGACCGTCTCGCGCAACGCGGCCTGCAGCGCCTTCGCCGATATCGCGGCGTCGGTGGTGACGAAGCCCAGCATCGTCGCGTGCAATCCCGCCGGCAGAGCGGCCGGTCGCGCGCCGGTCGCGCTCATGCCCGGCTGGATCATGCCCGCGCCCTTGCACATGCCGCCGATGCGGACCGTCTTGCCGCCGAGCTTGAGCTCGACCGCGACCTGCTTCGGCCGGGTGTCGCTGGTCATGATGGCCTCGACGGAATGCGCGGCGTGCGCGTCCGAGCGTCCGAGCAGCGGCGCGGCGGCCGCGATGCCCGCCTTCACGTTGTCGAAGGGCAGCTCCACGCCGATGCGGCCGGTGGATCCGACGAGCGCGTAGCCGTCCTTCAGGCCGAGCGCCTTTTCGGTGAGGCGGACCATCGCGAGGGCGTCCTTCATGCCCTGCTTGCCGGTGCAGGCGTTGGCGTTGCCGGAGTTCACGACGACGGCCTGGGCGATGCCCTTGGCGACGCGGGAGACGCAGACCTTCACCGGCGCGGCGCAGATCTGGTTCGTGGTGAACATGCCCGCGACCGAGCACGGGACGTCGGACACGATGAGCGTGAGGTCGCGCTTCTGGCCCTTGTCGGACCCCTTGCCGGTGCCGAGGCGCTTGATGTCGCAGAAGACGCCGGACGCCCGGAAACCCAGCGGCGCGACGACGGAACCTTCGATGGCTTTGAGCTTCGCTTTCACGGCCGCGGATGAACTCACAGGCGACGCCCGACGCAATGCCGAAATGCGGGCGGGGCATCCTCTCCCCGGTCCGCGCCGCCTTCTCCGCAACTTTCCTCCGGTTTCCCGGTTCGACATCCTGCGCGGCAGGCCGCAAGGTTGCCGGTCCTGTCCCTATGGACGATGTCCCGATGATCGAGGTCCGCGACCTCACGAAACGCTATCCTGGCCGCACGGCCGTGGACGGCCTTTCGTTCTCGGTCGGTCGCGGGGAGGTCGTCGGCTTCCTCGGGCCGAACGGCGCGGGCAAATCGACAACCATGCGCATCCTCGCCAGTTTCATGCCGGCGACGAGCGGCACGGCGCGGGTGGCGGGTTTCGATGTCTTCCACCAGGCGGACGAGGTGCGGCGGCGGATCGGCTACATGCCGGAGAACAACCCCATCCATCTCGACATGCGGGTGCGGGAGTTCCTGAAGTTCCGCGCGAGGCTCAAGGGCCTCGGCTGGCGGCGCAGCCGGGAACGGGTGGACACGGTGCTCCAGCAGTGCGGCTTGATGGACGTCCAGAAACGCATCATCGGCCAGCTCTCGAAAGGTTTCCGCCAGCGCGTCGGACTCGCGGATGCGCTGGTGCACGAGCCGGACCTCATCATCCTGGACGAGCCGACCATCGGCCTCGATCCGCACCAGATCCGCGCCGTCCGCACCTTGATCAAGCAGCTGGGCGAGCGGCACACGGTCCTGCTCTCCACCCACATCCTGAGCGAGGTCGAGATGACCTGTTCCCGGGTGCTGATCATGAACCGCGGGAGGATCCTCGCGGCCGACACGCCGCAGAACCTGGAGCGCCACCTGAGCCTGGACGGCCAGGTCGTGGCCGAGATCGCGGCGACGCCGGCGGCGGTGCGCGAGGCGTTCTGCGATGTGCCGGAGATCGAGCGGATGGACCTCTCGGCGGTGGAAGGCGAGTACACGCGGCTCGCGCTCACCTCGAAGGACGGCCAGGACCTGCGCGTCGTGGTGTCCGAGCTGGTGCGGGCCAACGGCTGGACGCTGCGCGAGCTCACCCGGAGCCGGCATTCGCTGGAGGACATCTTCGTCCACCTGACCAAGGCCCGGAAGGAGGACGCATGAAGCCGGACGATTCTTGGTCACGTCCCATGCAGCGCGCCCCATGGCGGCCTCATGGTGCGTCGTGCATGGTGCGTGGCGGACGCGTCCGGCGCCGAGGAGGTCTCCTTTGAACGTCTATCTTGCCCTCGTCCGCCGCGAACTCGGCGGCGCGTTCAACTCGCTGACGGGTTTCGTCGTCGTGGCCGTCGTGCTGCTGCTCACCGGCTATTCGCTGACCGACATCATCGGCAAGCTGAACGGAGGGGCCGACGACCGGCCGGTGGTGGAGATGTTCTACCAGAGCGCCTATTTCTGGCTGATCCTGCTGCCGGTCACGCCGGTGATCACCATGCGCAGCTTCGCGGCCGAGAAGGCGACGGGGACGTACGAGGCGCTCATGACGACGCCCGTCGGGGACCTCCAGGTCGTGCTCGCGAAGTTCACCGGCGCGCTGCTGTTCTTCCTGCTCACCTGGTTGCCGTTGCTGGCGGTGCTCGCGGTGCTGCGCCAGGTCACGAAGGAGCCCGCCTTCCTGGAACCGCGGGCCACCTTCGGCGCCTTCCTCGGGCTGACGCTGATGGGTTCGCTCCT
Organism: Verrucomicrobiota bacterium; assembly: GCA_947454005.1. GTDB lineage: Bacteria > Verrucomicrobiota > Verrucomicrobiia > Limisphaerales > UBA9464 > CAIVQB01. The sequence continues at coordinate 15,184 of CANGMH010000047.1, read as the reverse complement.
GTTGTCGATGGGATGCCTCGCCTCGGCGCTCACGCGAAGCCAGATCATCGCGGCGATGCTCAGCTTCCTGATGGGCGTCGGGTTGTGGGTCGTCAGCCTGCGACCGGAGGCGACGGCGGCCGACGGCGATGTCCTCGGCCGCGTGGCCGACCATGTCTCGATGATGAGGCACATGGGCGATTTCGCGCGCGGCGTGGTGGATTCGCGGCACGTGGTCTTCTATGTGAGCGGCACCGTGTTGTTCCTTTTCCTCACGACCCGCGTGGTCGAGTCCCGGAAGTGGAAGTGAGATGAACGACGACCCTCCCAGCTTCGTCCCGGGTCGCCGGTCCCGCACCGCGGCGAGCGTCGCGATCGCGTCCCTCGCGCTGTTCGCCATCGTGGTCATGGCCAACCACATCGCCGCGACCCGCAAGGTCTGGCGCTTGGACCTCGCGGCGGGCGACCGTCCGCCGCTCTCGCCGCTCACGGTCCAGATGTTGTCCGCGCTCACCAACGACGTGAAGGTCACGGTGCTTTTCCGGGCCCGGCCGGGGTTGTTCCCGCACGTCGATGCGTTGCTGCGGGAATACCGGTCCCGCTCGCCGCGCATCTCCGTCCAGACCATCGATCCCGAGGCCAACCCCGGCCTCGCCACGCTGAAGAAGCTCGAATACAAGCTCGGCGCGAAGGCCGGCGAGCTCGTGGTCTTCGAGGCGAACGGCCGCACGCAGGTCGTCACCGACGGCGAGCTCTCCATCTACAACGACGCCGATGTGCGCGCGCGGATGGAAGGCCAGGACACAGAGATCCGCCGTTCGGCCTTCACCGGCGAGCAGCGTTTCACCTCGGCGATCGCGGCCTTGATGGACGCCACGGAGGTCCGCGCCGCGTACCTCACCGGGCACGGCGAGCACGCGCTCGACAGCGAGGACGCCCAGATGGGGCACGCGGAGTTCGGGCGGCTGCTCACCGGTGAGAAGAACCTGCGTCTCGAGAAGCTGAACCTCGCGACCAACGACCTGCCCGCGGAGACGCGTCTGCTGGTCATCGCCGGCCCGATGGCGCCGTTCCTCCCGGCGGAGCTGACGCGCATCGAGGCCTACCTCCGGCGCGGCGGTCGTCTCCTGGTGACGCTGAACCCCTACGCCGTGGGGACGAAGACCGGGCTGGAGGACCTGCTCGCCCGTTGGTCCGTCGCGTGCCCTCCGATGTTCGCCGGCGAGGGCGACCGCGACCTGGTGCGCACCGGGCTCGACGTGATCTCGCTGGCGCAGAGCTTCGGGTCGCATCCGCTGATGACGCCGATCCGCCGCGACGAAGGGTTCCTCTATTTCCCGATGCCGCGCGTCGTCAGCCCGATGCCGCCCGGATCATTGCCGGCGGAAGCCCCGAAGGCCGACGTGCTGGTTTCCACCAGCGACCGTGGCCTCACGCGGTCGAGCTTCCGCAACGGCAACGCCGCCTTCGAGCCGACCCGCGACCGGAAGGACCTCGCCGTGCCGATCGTGGTCGCCGCCGAGCGCGGCGGCGTGTCCGGCGTCGCGGCCGGCCGCGGCGCGACCCGGCTGATCGTCGTCGGCGACTCGGTCCTCTTCGGCAACCAGACGCTCGCCCAGGGAAGCAACCGTGACTTCGCCTCGCTGTGCGTCGCCTGGCTGCTGGACCGCCCCCAGTCGTTGGCGATCGGCCCGAAACCGCTCCGCGAATGGCGGCTCAACCTGTCGGAGAGCACGTTGTCCCGGCTGCGGTGGATCCTGCTCGCCGGCCTGCCCGGGTCTGTGCTGCTGCTCGGCGTCATCGTGTGGGCCCGCCGCCGTTCGTGAACCTCGACCCAAGACCGATGGACCCGGAAAAAAAGCATGCGCCGAGAACCTGCCGTCGGAGGCCGTTCCGGTCCGGCGCGCCGTCGTCCCCCAACGCATGAACCCGCGTGTCACCTTGGTGCTCGTGCTCGCCGCGCTCGGCCTCGGCGGCTACCTCTTCCTGTCCGGTCCCCGCGGTCGCGGCGTCGCGGTCCGCACCGCCGACGGCGGGCAGGCGACGTCGTTCACGCCGGTCGTGCCCGACCAGGTCTCCGCGATCGAGCTGATCCGCAGCAACGAAGTCGTGCGCGTCGAGCGGGCGGGGAGCGGTTGGACGATGCGGCTCCCGGTGCCTTACGCGGCGCAAGGCACGGCGGTCGACGCGTTCGCGGTCGCGGTCGGCAGGCTCAAGCCGTCCGGGTGGCTGACCGCGGCGCAGGTGGCGGCGAACGGTCCCGACGCGGCGAAGGCCTTCGGGCTCGATGCCTCGGCGACCACCTTGAAGCTCGAGACCTCCGCCGGTCCGGTGATCCTCAGGCTCGGCGGCTTGGCGCCGTTGGGCGGGCAGTTCTATTTCCAGCGCGTCGGCGACGACGGGGTGTTCACCGCGGACGCGAAGTTCCTCGGCACCTTGCCGGAGACCGCCGCCGCGTGGCGCGACCGCGGGCTGTTCGACCAGGGCGACGCGCCACCTGACCGGCTGGAACTGCGCGGCAAGACCGCCTTCGAGGCGGTGAAGGACGCGGCGACCGGCGCATGGCGACTCGTGAAGCCGCTCGCGGCCCGGGCCGACGGGGAACGCCTGGACGCGCTCCTCCACACGCTCCGGACCGTGCGCGTCGCGCAGTTCGTGAACGACGCGCCGGCCGCCGATCCGGAGCTCTACGGCCTGCAGCCGCCCGAGGCCGAGCTGGTGGCGGGACGCGGGGCGGACACGGTGGCGCATCTCCAGTTCGGCAGGTCGCCGACGAACATGCCCGGCGGCGTCTACGTGCGCCGGATGTCCAGGACGAACGTCGTGCTCGTCCCGGCCGCGGCGGCATTCGTGCTGCGCGGGCCGTTGGCGGATTTCCGCGACCGGCGGTTGCTCCCGCCGCTCGCGGATTCCACCCGGATCGAGTTCACGACCAGCGCGGAGAAGGCCGTGCTCGAGCGCACCGGCACCAACTGGAACATCGTCGCGCCGATCAAGACCCCGGCGGATCCGGAGCTGATGGGCTTCCTCTTCTCGCAGCTCGCGGCGTCGGTGATCACGGATTTCCCCAACGATGTCGTGGCCGATTACGGGCGCTACGGGCTGGAGAAGCCGTTCCGGAGCTACGGTTTCTCGCGCGGCACCAACGCGCCGGTCCAGTTCCAGTTCGGCGCGCGGTCCGGGGAAGAGCACATCTTCGTCCGCCGCCTCGACGAACCGGGCGTCTACACGGTGCGGCTGACCGACATGCTCCAGCTGCCGGAGACGGCGGCGCAGCTGCGCGACCTGCGCTTCGGGTCGTCCAACGTGGTCAAGGTCGTCGTCTCGCAGAAGGGCAACTCGCGCACGCTGGAACGCGGTGCCGACGGGCAGTGGACGGTGACGGCCGGGGCCGCGGGCAACCCTTTCAGCCCTGCCGTCGAGGAGACGCTGCATCGTCTCGGCCAGATGCAGACCACCCGTTTCGCGGTCCGCGACGAGAAGATGTTCACCGGTTTGCCCAGCTTCGCGGAGCTCGGGCACGAGGTCACGTTGACGCTCGCGCCGGGAGGAGCGGTGAAGACGCTCCGGCTCCGTTTCGTGTCCGACCTCGGCGCGGCCGCGATCGCCCTCGCGGATGTCGACGGGGACGCCGCCCCGCTGCGCGTCGAGGTGCCCGGACCGCTTTTCCGCGACATCCGGCGGGACCTCAGCGCCTGGTGAGGATGACCGGGACATCGGAACCATGATGACGATGAGACCTCGATCTTGGTGCGCGACGCGTGATCTCCGCGCCGGCCGCCCCGTCCGCCGTCGCGGATCCGGCATCGCTGCGCTCCCGAAGCCCCACGTCACGACCTGACCGCTTGTCCGCGCCCGCCACCAGCCACGTCCCGCATCCGCGCCGGTTCTTCCTTCTCCGGCGCGGCTTCTACCGGCGCACCTTCCGGTGGTGCGGACGCGGGACGGCATTGGCGATCGCCGTGTTCCTCTACGCGTTCCTGCACGTGAACCAGATCGGTCTGCCCGGCCTGGTGAAGGGGCCGTTGCTCGAACAGTTGCGCGAGCGGGGCGCCGAGCTGGAGTTCAGCCGCATGCGCCTGCGTCTGGGGCGCGGCATCGTCGTCGAGCACGTGAACCTCAGCCGCGCGCGCGAATCCGCCGGCGAACAGGTCTTCGCCGACCAGCTCCAGCTCAAGCTGCGATGGTCGGACCTGCTCGGGTTCCATGTGCCGGCGATCACCGCGGTGACCCTCCGCGGCGGCAGGCTCGCCATCCCGGTCGCCGTCGGCGCCGGCGCGGCGCCGTTCGTCTTCAGCGCGGACGCCGTCGAGGCGCGGATCCGCTTCGTGTCGCAGGAGCTGTGGGAGCTGGAGAAATTCGAGGGGACCTGCCACGGCGGCACCTTCCGTGCCGCGGGCTCGGTGACCAACGCCTCGCTGTTGCGGCGAAGATCCGACCCCAAGACCCGGTCGGACCTGTGGAAACAGAACCTGCTGCGCATCGGCCGCACGCTGGAAAGGACCACCTTCACGCGGCCGCCGGCGCTCGACCTGGCCTTCCATGCGGATCTGCGCGACCCGGCGCGGTCGACGGCGGGGCTCCGGTTCACCGCCGCCGGAGCCCGTTCGGAGTTCGGGAAGTTCGAGGGCGTGGAGCTCTCGGCGGAATTGAACCAGCCGCCCGGCACCAACGGGCTGATGCTCGTCACGCTGCGCCTGGACGCGACCGGCGCGCAGACGCCCTGGGCGGAGGCGGGGGCGCTCCGGTTGGACGTCGACCTCGATGAATCGGCGACCAACGCACTGCCGACGCGCGTGGCGTGGGGTCTCGCCTTGGCCGGCCCGGTCACCCGCTGGGGCCGAGCGGAGTCCGCGCGCCTCGATGGAAAGACGCTCGCGGTCGGCGACGTCGCTCCGGGGACTTTCCGTAGCGACCTGACGATGGTCGTCCATCGCGCCGACAGCGAGTGGGGCACCGCCGGTGAGTTTGTGGCGGACGTGACCGCGGAGCATGCGTTCGCCGGGCCGCCCACCAATTGGGTCCCGTCGGCGTTCTCCTGGAACGTGCGCGCCGACCAGGCGACGTCGCGATGGGCCCGGGCATCGTCGGCGGCGGTGTCCGGGAAGGCCCGGCGGCTCGGCCGTCCGGTCGCGGTCGAGCTGCCGGCGCAGCTGGCCTTGCTGAAAGACTGGTCCGTCGGGCTCGGGCTCGCCGTGACCAACGTCGTCTCGCCGAAGCTGGAGTTGGCCGAGGCCGGGGCATCCATCACGTGGGACGAAGCGGGCCTCGGGATCTCCGGCCTGCGCGCGCGCCTCTACGGCGGACGGTTGGCCGCCGATGCCTCGGTCGGCGCCGCCGACCGCGTCGCGCGCGCCAAGGTGCGTTCGGACTTCGACCTGCACCGCATCGGACCTCTGCTCGGTCCGGCGACGGACAAGTGGCTGGGCAACTATGGTTGGCAGCCGGAGCGGCCGGTCGAGCTCGAGGCCGAGGCGAGCGTGACGTTGCCGGTGTGGACCGGGCAGATGCCCGACTGGAAAGGCGACGTGCTGCCCACGCTCCGCATCGCCGGCATCGCGCGCGCCACGAACTTCAGCTATCGCGGTGTGACCGGGACGATGGCGGTCGCGCCCTTCGCGCACACGAACGGCGTCTGGCATGTCGTCGGCGCCACCGCGGCGAGGCCGGAGGGCAGGCTTGATTTCGATCTCACCGAGCGGTCGGCGAGCAAGGACTACCGGTTCCGCATCCGCAGCAGCATCGATCCGCGCGCGGCGTTGCCGCTGCTCGGGACGAACGCCGCCCGCGCGATGACGAACCTGCAGCTGACGTTGCCGCCCTTCATCGAAGGAGAAGTCACCGGACGTTGGCGCGAACCGGAGCGGACGGTCGTCCGCGCCTCGGTGGCGCTGACCAACTTCGTCGTCCGCGGAGAAGCGGTGGACGAGCTGCGGGCCCGGGAGGTGGCCTTCACCAACGGATGGCTCCGGGTCTCGGGCGCCGAGCTCCGCCAAGGCGCCGGTCGCGGCGACGTCGGCGAGATGACGCTCGACATCCCGGCGGGACTGCTGCGCTTCACCAACACGGTCACCACGCTCGATCCGCGCCGGGTGACGCGCGCGATCGGCCCGAAGACGGCCCGCGCGTTGGAGCCTTACTTCTTCGCGGTGCCGCCGCACGTGGTGCTGAACGGGACCATCCCGGTCCGCGACAACCCGCAGGAGGCGGACGTCCGCTTCGAGACGCTCGCGGAGAGCGTCCGATGGTGGCGTCTCGTGGCGACGAACCTCTCGACCACGGTCTGGTGGAAGGGGCAGTCGGTCATCCTCACGAACCTGGATTCCGGGTTCCATGGCGGCCGGCTGACCGGGAACCTCTCCGCCGACTGCGCGCCGGTGGGGGACGCCGTGCTGCGCTTCGACGCGGCGTTCTCGGACGTCCAGCTCCGGAGCCTCCTGTCGGACATCGTGTCGAGGACCAACCGGATCGAAGGTCTGGTGACGGGCCGGATCACCGTGACCGAGGCCCACACGCGGACGAACGGCGCGTGGGCCGGGACCGCCTCGGCCCGGATGCGCGACGGGTTCCTGTGGGACCTGCCGTTGTTCGGCGGCGTCTCGGGCGCGCTCGACGCGTTGTCGCCGGGCCTCGGGCAGACGCGGTTCAGCTCCGGTTCCGGGACGTTCACCATCACGGACCGCCTGGTGCGGACGAGCGACCTGGAGTTCCGCTCTCCGTCGATGCGCTTGGGCATGGACGGCACCGTCGACTTCGAGACGCGGCTTGCCGCGGTGCTGCACGCCGAACCGTTGCGCGACCTGCCCTTGTTCGGGGCGGTGTTCAACCTGGCGATCTCGCCCTTCACCAAGCTCATGGAATACGACGTCCGCGGGACCCTGGGCCGGCCGGTGACCGAGCTGCGGTACGTGCCCGATTTCTTGTTGATCCCCTTGCGCCCGATCCAGACGATCAAGGGGTTGTTCATCTCGGATCCGGCCAAGATCCCGGCCGGACAACCGCCGGAAGGAAAACGCCCGACGACGCCGTGACCGGCCCCGGGGTCGGGCCGACCAAGGGGACATCGTGAGGAAGCTTCCCTGGTCCCGATGCGCCGGCTTGCCTCCGACGGCGTCTTTCCGGATCCTCGCGGGCCTGAGATGACGACACCCGAACTTGTCCTGTTCCCTGATGCGCGAGCCCTCTGCGAAGCGGTCGCGGCGCGATGGTTGGACGGCGTCGCCGCGGCGGCGCGCGCCGGCGAACCGTACCGGGTGGCGCTGCCGGGCGGCCGGATCGCCAAGACGTTCATGGAATGCGCGGCGAAGACCGCGCTCGAAACGCGGCATCCCTTCGGCCATGTCGAGTTCTTCTGGGGCGACGAGCGCTGCGTGCCGCCGGACCACGCGGACAGCAATTTTCTCCTGGCGTCCGACGCGTTGCTCCGGCCGCTAGGGATCGCCGATGCCCGCATCCATCGCATGCGCGGCGAACTCGATCCGACGGAGGCCGCCGAGATCGCCGAGGCGGAACTCCGGTCGGTGTGCCCGGCCGCCCCGGACGGGCAGCCCCGGTTGGACCTGGTGATCCTCGGCATGGGTGAGGACGCCCATGTGGCGTCGCTGTTCCCGGGCGCTCCGGCTTCGGTCTCCGCAGCCACTGCCACCTGCATCCCTGTCATCGGCCCGAAGCCGCCGCCCCGGCGCATCACCCTGACGTTCCCGGCCATCCGGGCCGCCAAGGCCGTCTGGGTGCTGGTGACCGGCCAAGCCAAGGAAGAGGCCCTGCACCGCTCGCTGGCACCGGGAGCGTCCACGCCGCTGGGCCGCGTCTTGGCGGAGCGGCCCGTCACCCTCTTCTGCGCCGACCTCCGGTTGCCGTGAACGATCGCGAACATCCGCACCGGGAGGTCTTCGGCGATCTTTCTTCCGCGGAGGAAGAAATCTTTGAACGCCTCGCGGGTTGTCGCGTCTCACATCGCGTAGGTTGGAACGGTGTCCGCTAAGGGTTGGCAGAGGGGACTGGCTGGCGGCGGGGTGCGGGCATCGGAACAGTTGGCTCCGTCGCCTATCTGAGCGCGCGGGTGAGCGCGTCTAAGACCTCATCACCAGGGGCCGGCCGCAAGGCCGGCCCCTTTGCGTTTTCTCCGGCGGATCCTGCGTCGGTGTGCGCATCGGCTGCTGTTTTGGGTTCCCGGCCTCCGGTCCGCTTTCTTAGGCTCGCTCCATGACCCGACATTGTCATCGATGCGGCACGGCTTGGCCCCTGAGCGCGCAGCCCGGCCGGGGCGAGAGCTGCGAGAAGTGCCGTGCCGACCTGCGCGCCTGCCTCAACTGCCGGCACCACGACCGCAACGCGGCCCACGGATGCCGCGAGCGCCGGGCCGAACCGGTCGAGGACAAGGACCGCGGGAATTTCTGCGAGTGGTTCGAGTTCGCCACGCGGGCCTGGACGGGCGGCGGCGCCAAGGATCCGCGCGAGGACGCCGCCCGGGCGGCGTTGAAGGCGCTCCTGGGCGATTGAGCATCCGCATCCGGCGACGCCATCGCTTGCACCGACCGTGTCCGGTCCCGCAGGCTCGCCGAGCGCCGTGAAGCTGCTCATCCGCCATCGCACCAGCTACCGATATTCTGCTCCGGTGAAGGAGAGCTTCAACGAGCTGCGCCTCCAGCCGGTCTCGAACGAGCACCAGACCTGCGAGGACTTCGAGCTGCGCATCGAGCCGCAGGTCGCGGTCCGGCGTTATCTCGATTTCTACCGCAACTGGGTCCACCACTTCGACCTCGCCGCGCCGCACACGGCGCTGGTCGTCGAATCCCGGACGCGGGTGACGACCAACCGGGCCAACTGGCTCGACCCGGACGCCACGCCCGCGCCGCTCACGCGGCTGCCCGAACTTTCGCGGATGGAACGGTGCTTCGACTACCTCCAGTCGAGCGACCGGGTCGGATCGGATCCCGCGGTCTGGCGGCTCGCCGTGGACGCCACGGTCGGCCAGACCGATCTCTGGCAGGCGGCCCAGGCGTTGAACCGGTTCGTCCATTCCCACCTCACCTACACGCCGCGGTCCACGCATGCCACGACGCACATGCGCGACGCCTTGGCGGCGCGCGTCGGCGTCTGCCAGGACTTCGCCCACGTGCTCATCGGGATGTGCCGGTCGTTGCAGATCCCGGCGCTCTACGTCAGCGGATATCTCTGCACGCCGGGCGCGCAGGCGAGCCACGCTTGGGCGGAGGTGTTCCTGCCCGACATCGGCTGGCGCGCGCTCGACCCGACCCATGCGCGGCAACCGGACGAACGCTACGTGAAGATCGCCGTGGGCCGCGACTACGCCGATGTGCCGCCGACGCGGGGGCACTACAAGGGCGTCACCCAACGGACGATGGACGTGGACGTGAGCGTCGAGGAGCTCTTGGACCCGGGTTGATCGGCCGAGGCGGAACTGTCCCTTGCGCGGGCCATCGCCGGGGCGTTGACTGCCGCGTCGTCCACATGCCTTTCGATCTCCACCGTCGCGTGATGCGAACCGCCGGCCTCGGCGCATCGGGCATCTGCTTCGCCGGGATGCTGGCCTGGACGGCCACGGTCACCGCGCTCCAGGCCGGGCTGCTCCCCCACAAGGAACTGGTCCCCACCGCGGTCGAACTCAGCCAGCTGGCCCGGGTCCGTTCGCTGCTCGCGACGAGCACCAAGGAGAACCCGAACCCGGTCCGCATCGTCTTCTACGGGCAGTCGATCACCTTGGAACCTTGGTGGACGAAGGTCGCGTCGGAGCTGCAGCGGATGTATCCGGATGCGTTGCTGACGATCGAGAACAAGGCGATCGCCGGTTTCCAAGACTGGGCGCTGTTCCGGACGGTGGAAGCCGACCTGGTGCCGATCCAGCCCGATCTGGTGATCCTGCACGCCTACGGCAACGGGACCGGCACCGATCTGATGCTCGGTGAGCTGCGGGCGAAGACCGTCACGGATGTCCTGTTGCAGACGGACCATGTCCACGGGTTCGACCGGATCGACGAGGAGACCGATCCGGCGAAGATCGCCTACGAGGACCTGCTGCCCTACCGCAACTACGTGGCGTTGCCCGCCGCCGCGCGGCGCAACGACGCTTGCCTGGCCCGGATCAGGGACCTTTGGAAGGCCTATCTGCGCACCAACGACCTGCCTGCCGAAGCGATGCTGTCGGACGCCAGCGTCCATCTGAACGACGACGGCAACGACCTGCTCGCCGAGTTCGTCCTCTCCTACCTCGAGCCGGGCGGATGGGCCGAACCGATCGATCCTTGGAACGGTCCCCGGGTGCGGACGGCCGTCGTCGGCAAGGAGATCCAATGGCGCGATGGAGAACTGGAGTGCTCCTTCGTCGGTTCGGTCGTCGCGGTGGTCCTCCAGGGCGTGCTCCCGACCGATATCGACGTGCTCGTCGACGACCAGCTGCCGACCGCCCGGCCGGAGCTCTACGGTTTCAGCCGCACGAGCGCGTCGCACTTCAACGGATGGCCCGCGCTGAGCCGTGTCGGGTCGGAGGCGCCGTTGCTGGTCGAGCGCTGGTTCATGGCCCCGTCGGACGTGAGCGCGGACGGCCTCCGGTTCGATTTCAAGGTCTGGGGCTCCGTGACCGGGCCCGACGGCGAAGGCACCAGCACCGACCGGTTCGTGTCGAAGTCGGGTCGGGTCGTCATCGAACCCGGCGACCACTGGATCGGTCGCGCCGTGGCGTTCGGACACCTGCCGGTCCCTCCCGGGTACACGACCTACTGGGATGTCGAACGGCGGTTCGTGGCCCGGCTCGAAGAAGGCACCGGCGCGCCCTACGGGTCCGGCGGAATGGTGACGCTCGCCCTCGGCCTGTCCGATGAACCCCATCGCTTGAGATTGGTGGCCCGGGACGGCCGCGGGGGAGGTATCCGGGCCGTCCGGGCGTTCAGCCCGAAAGGTTCCGCGGCGGCGCGATCGGTCGCCGACGACCCGCCTCCGGCCGGGACCCTGTTGGTCAGGCAAGGACCGGCCGGCGTGAGCGTGGTGTGGATCCTGGCGGACGAGGACGGGCGTGCCGGATGGCGGCTGGAGCATAGCCAAGAGTTCGGCCGGAACGCGTCGTGGCGGCCGATCCCGACGCGGGTCATCCAGAAGTCCCCGGACATCCGGGTCGCGCCCGTCGCCGACCCGCCTCCGTTCGGCTACTACCGGTTGGCGCCGTCGCCCAAGCCGGTGAATCCCGGACGGCCGCAATGACCGCGCGGAAGGCGATGGCCGGCTCCCGCTATAGGGTTCCATCGGTGCCGCCCCGCTGTCGCCGCGGTTGTCCAGGGGACCCGGGCGCCCGGCCGGGGTGCATTGTCCTCGCGCGCGAGGCGGTCTAGGTTCGCCCGGTCCCGGCCGCCATGCCCGCCACCGCCCATATCCGCGACAAGCTGTCGCAAGTCCCGCACAAGCCGGGCGTGTACCTGCACAAGGACCGCTTCGGCACGGTCATCTACGTCGGCAAGGCCCGCGACCTGCGCAACCGCGTCTCGCAGTATTTCCATGCGTCGCGGCGCATGGGATGGGACCTGAAGTTCAACGCGCTGGTCGACGCCATCCACGACTTCGACTGGCACGTGGTGAAGAGCGAGCCCGAATCGTTGCTGCTCGAGAGCAAGTTGATCAAGGACTTCAAGCCGCGCTTCAACATCGACCTGCGGGACGACAAGCAGTTCCTCCTGCTCAAGGTGAACCTCAACGACCCGATCCCGCGCTTCGTGCTCACCCGGCTGCGCAAGGACGACGGATGCGTCTACTTCGGGCCGTTCGCCCACAGCGGCTCGGTGCGGCGCGCGCTCACGCTGATGCGCCGTCGGTTCCATCTGCGCGGATGCCGTCCGCTCACGCCGGGCGCCGCGGACCACAAGCATTGCCTGTACGGCAATCTCCAGCATTGCACCGCGCCGTGCATCGGGAACGTCACCCGCGAGGACTATCTCGCGCAGGTGCGGGCCGGGATCGAGTTCCTGCAAGGGCGGACCGAAGAGCTCAAGGCCGAGCTGGAGGCGGAGATGCGCAAGGCGTCGCTCAACCTGGAGTTCGAGAAGGCCGCGCAGCTCCGCGACGCGCTGGAGGACATGCGTCGCACGACCCAGGACACGGAGAAGTTCGAGCGCATCCCGTACAAGCTGCCGGTCGCGCTCAACACGGAATCCGACATGCGCGAACTGGGCCGTGTGCTCGGCCTGCCGAAGCCGCCGGAACGCATCGAGGGCTTCGATATCTCGAACATCAGCGGGACGTTCATGGTGGCCTCGATGGTGAGCTTCTGGCACGGGCGTCCCGACCGCGCGAACTACCGGCGGTTCCGCATGAAATCGGTGACGGAGCAGAACGATTTCGCCTGCATGGCGGAGACGATCCGGCGGCGGTATTCGCGGCTGAAGCGGGAGGTCGAAGGTGGCGTAGCGGGCGAGTCGGCCGGTGAGCCGGTGAGCGAGAACGATGGCGTGGCTGGCCCGGTCTCACCCACTGGCTCACCGGCTCACCGGCCTACCGCCGCAAAGGAACCGACCGCTCCTTGGATCCCCACCCCACCGGTTGCGCCGAAACTCCCCGACCTCATCCTGATCGACGGTGGCAAAGGCCAGCTGAACGCGGCATGCGAGGAGCTCGCGGCGCTGGGGCTCGGACATGTGCCGGTCATCGGGCTGGCGAAGGAGAACGAGGAGATCTATCGGCCGGGCGCGTCCGAGCCGTTGGTGCTGGGTCTGGACCACAACGCGGTGAAGCTGCTCCAGCGCGTGCGCGACGAATCGCACCGCTTCGCCAACACCTACAACGCGCAGCTCCGCCTCAAGAAGATCAGCGAGAGCCTGCTCGACGAGTTCCCCGGGATCGGCGACGCGAGGAAGCAGGCGCTCCTGCGGAAGTTCGGTTCGGTGCAGCGTCTGCGCCTGGCATCCATCGAGCAGATCGAGCAGGTGTCCGGCTTCGGCGGCACCATGGCTTCGGAATTGAAACGCTTCCTCGACGCCCGCCCGGAATCGGCGTCCCCCATGGCGTCGCGAGCCGACGCCCGGGGTCGCGTCCCGCTCCCGAGGTCCGGCGGGCGGCCGTAGCGGATCGACGCTTCCAAACGGAGCCCGGCACCGCGTAGCCTGCGCGGACCATTCCGATGAAGACTTCGCGTCGTTCGTTCCTCACCACCGCGGCGATGGGTGCCGGCGCCCTCACGATGCCGGTCGCGACCGCCGCTTCACCCGCGGGACCGCGTCCCAAGGTCCAGCTCGCCATCTCCAGCTATTCTTATTGGCACTTCCGCGAGCCGAAGGTGTCGATCGAGCAGGTCGTCGAAAATGCCTCCGCGCTCGGCGTCGCCGGCGTGGACGTCCTCCATCGCCAGATGGACATCCCGGAGAAGGAGCCGCTCACCGCCGACCACCGGGCCTATCTCTCGAGGCTCAAACGCCACGCCCTCCGCCATGGCGTGAGCTACTGCTGCTTGAGCATCCACCAAGATTTCGTCGATCCGGATCCGGCGTTCCTGACCAAGCAGGTCGATCACACGCTGAAGTGCCTGGAGATCGCCGCTTCGCTGGGGGCCGGCGTGCTGCGGATCAACTCCGGCCGGTGGAACACCATCCCGGATTTCGACGACCTGATGAAGGCCCGCGGAGACGAACCGATCCTGCCCGGCCACACCGAGGACGAGGGATTCAAGTGGTGCATCGATTCGCTCCGCCGCTGCGTCGCCCGCGCCGCCGAGCTCGGCGTCGTGCTGGCGGTCGAGAACCACTGGGGGCTCTCTCGCACGCCCGCGGGACAGCTCCGGATCGTGGACGCGGTGCCGTCGCCGTGGGTCGGCGCGCTGATGGACACCGGTAATTTCCTGGAGAACCCCTACGACAAGCTGGTCGCCATCGCGTCCAAGACCGTCTTCGTCCAGGCCAAGACCTATCCCGGAGGCGGCGAGTGGTACACGCTCGACCTCGACTACCCGCGCATCGCCCGGATCCTCGCGGACGTCGGGTACTCGGGCTGGGTCTCGCTGGAGATGGAAGGCAAGGAAGCCGCCGGAACGGCCGTCCCGAAGAGCATCGCGCAGCTGCGCAAGGCCTTCGGAGCGTGATCGTGCGGAAGTGTCCGGCATACCGGCCACGACCTTCGTCGCGGGCCGGGGCGGGCTGTCCGCGGCCCGCGGGCAAAGCCTTTGACGGCCCCGGAACCGGCCCCTAGCTTCCGGCCTCCGTTTTGAAATCCCGCCCGTCATGATCGGCTATATCCTCAAGAAAATCCTCGGCTCCCGGAACGACCGCGAGGTGAAGAAGATCCGTCCTCTCGTGGCAAGGATCAACGCGCTGGAGCAGGAGCTCCAATCCCAGCCCGAGGAGGTGCTGCGCCAGAAGACCGCCGCCTGGAAGGAGCGCTTGGCCGCCATCCGTGACGACGACGAGCTCAAGCGCGAGCTGGAGGCGATCCTGCCGGAGGCATTCGCCGTGGTGAAGAACGCGTGCCGCCGGCTCACCGACGGCAAGGCGCAGATCGAGGTCCGCGGGCATCTCCTGCCGTGGAACATGGTGCCCTTCGACGTGCAGCTCATCGGCGGCACGGCGCTCCACCGCGGCTTCATCGCCGAGATGGCCACCGGCGAGGGCAAGACGCTCGTCGGCACCTTGCCGGTCTATCTCAACGCCCTGACCGGTCGCGGCGTCCACGTCGTCACCGTCAACGACTACCTGGCCGCCCGCGATTCCGAGTGGATGGGCGCCGTCTACCGCTACCTCGGCCTCTCGGTCGGATGCATCCTGCACGACCAGCCGCCGCAGGTCCGCCGTGAGATGTACGGGTGCGACATCACCTACGGCACGAACGCCGAGTTCGGTTTCGATTACCTGCGCGACAACGGCATGGCCACGCGCAAAGAGGAGCAGGTCCAGCGCGGGCACTACTTCGCCATCGTGGACGAGGTGGATTCCATCCTCATCGACGAGGCGCGCACGCCGCTGATCATCTCCGGTCCGGCGGTGATCACCGTCGAGCACAAGTACAACGACTTCAAACCGGTGGTGGAGCGGCTGGTCAACGCCCAACGCGAGCTGTGCAACCGCTTCCTCCGCGAGGCCGACGGGGTGCTCAAGCAGCTAAAACCGGCCGACGGCTCGAACCCCAAGGATCCCGCGGCGCTCGAGCTCCAGCTCGCGGCGCTGCTGTACCGCGTGAAACTGGGCCAGCCGCGCTCCGAGGGCCTCATGCGCTT